>NZ_JBDODP010000018.1:0-61381 GCF_044582135.1 Guyparkeria halopsychrophila
ACATACTGGAGGAGACAGGGAACATGGATACCGGCATCCGCAAGGTCTTTCATTTTGGTGAGCAGATCGACGAATACCCGGTTCGGGTCATCAACGAGCGCGAAGCCCGCGCCGCGGCCGGTTTGCTCGCGCTGTTCGCCGGCTTTGCCTTCGCGCAGGGCTATCTCAGCGGCGATTTCATGTGGGAACGCCTGCTGATCCTGGCGTTCACGGTCGAATTCGGCATTCGCGTGCTGATCAATCCGCTGTACGCGCCGTTCATGATCATGGGCCGCCTGATCTCCCGCAATCAGGAGGTCGAATACGTCGGCGCACCGCAGAAACGTGTGGCCTGGTCCATCGGCCTGCTCATCGCGGCCTTCATGATCTGGGTGGTATTCGTCCAAGCCAACACCGGCCTGTTGAACCTGGTCGGCTGCTCGGCCTGTCTGCTGTTCCTGGCCTTCGAGTCGGCCTTCGGCATCTGCCTGGGTTGCACGGCCTACAATCTGATCACTGGCGAGAAGGCGCAGCTGTGTCCCGGCGGTGCGTGTCGCGTCAAGCAGCTCGACCCGATCCAGCGCATCAAGTGGTGGCAGGTCATCTTCGTGGTCGCGTTCCTCGCCCTGCTGTGGGCCATTCCCGAGTACAACCTCTGGAATATCCAGGAAAGCGTCGAAGTCGACGATCACAACTTCGACAGCATCGACCTCGACAGCCTGTCGTACTGACAAGGTATATCGGTCGGCCACGAGCGCGCGCCCGTCCGGCCGAACGAAAAAGGCCCGCCAGAACCGGCGGGCCTTTCTTTTGTGGGGGCGAGTCGTCCCTCAACGCGTCCCGTTGGCCGGCACGCCTCAGCCTCGTTCACCACGCGGGGCCATCTCGCCCATGTCGTTGCCCATCTCGCCGCCCGGCGGGCGCGTATCCATCAGGACACGATCTTCACCGCGCAGCCGGGCGATGATTACCGCGCCGGTGGCATCGCTGTAGACGTTCACCGAGGTGCGCACCATGTCCAGCAGCCGATCGACCACCAGCAACAGCCCCATGGCCTCCAGCGGCAGGCCCAGCACGCCGAGGATCAGGGCGATCGCGACCAGGCTCGCCGACGGCACGGCCGCCACGCCAATCGAGGTCACCAGGGCGAGGACGACGATCAGCACCTGCATCGACAAGGAGAGGTCCACGCCGTAGGCCTGGGCGATGAACAGCACCGCGGCGCACTCGTAGAGCGCCGTGCCGTCCATGTTGATGGTCGCCCCCAGCGGCAGCACGAATGAGGCGGTTTCACGCGACACGCCGGCCCGTTGCGTGAGCGACTGCAGGGTGACAGGCAAGGTGCCCGCCGACGAGGAGGTGGAGAAGGCAACCAGCAGGGCCGGCCAGATCGCACGCATGAAACGGATTGGGGAACGCCGCGCAACCAGCCAGAGCAGCAGTGGCAGCACCACCAGGGCGTGGATCGCCAGCCCCATGATCACGGCGAAGAAGAAATCGATCATGGGCAGAATCACGGACACGCCGCTTTCCGCGATCACTCCGGCCACCAGCGCAAACACGCCGATGGGCGCGGTTTTCATCACCCAGTGGGTGATCTGGATCATCACGTCCTGCACGCCGGCCCAGAAGTCCTTGACCGTCTGCATGCCAGGCGAGGTCGCACGGGTCAGCGCGATACCGAACAGGACCGAGAAGAAGATCAGGCCCAGCATCTGCGCCTCCGCCCCGGCCTGGACGATGTTCGCCGGCACCATGTCGCGCAGGATGTTGAAGAACTCGGACAGCTCCTTGCCCTCCAGCCGGCCGCTGACCTCGTCACCGATCGCCGGCAGCGAGACGCTTTCCGACAACGGCTGGCCACCGGACATCCCGGGCTGGAACAGATTCATGATCACCAGCGCCGTGGTGACGGCCAGGGTGGTCGAGAACAGGTAATAGATGACCGTGCGGCCGGCCATGACGCCGACGCCGCCGGCACTACCGATGCTCGCCACGCCGGTGATGATCGAGGCGGTGATCAGCGGCACGATCAGCATCTTGAGCGCATCGAGGAACAGGCCACCGACAAACTCGTAGATACCGAGCAGGGGAATGCCGGCCGCCTCGGTGCCGAACACGGCGCCGACCAGGAAGGCCGCCGCCAGCGCGGTCAGGATCTGCCAGTGCAAGGCCATGCAATCACTCCCTCTCGCCCGTCGCTGTCATGACAGGCGTGAACCGTCACTGTCAGTCGAAAGCGCGCTCGCGAATCTCGACGTCTGCCTCGACGCGCAACGAGCGCATGAAGGCATCGATCAGGCGATTGGCCTGGTTGCTCTCCAACTGGCCGGCCAGGAGGTTGCGGGTCTCGGCATCCAGTTCGGCCGGCTCACCGGCACGCACGCCACGGAGCACCACCACGGCGGTATCGCCATCGGATAGCTGGGTGGTCGCCGCGCTCACCGCCTGCTCGCCGGGCGGGGTCAGGCCAAAGGCCGCCGAGAGCGCTTCCGCGGGCATCTCGTCATTGGCATCACCAAGGCCAACCCATTGCGCCGGGGTCCAGCTGGCGGCATCGACCTCGGCCACACGCTCGGCCGGTTCTTTGCCCGCGGCCAGATCGGATTCAATCGCCTCGGCCAGCTCGGCGATGGCGGCCTCAACCTGCTCGGCTCGCCACTGCGCGACGACCTGGTCGCGAACGTCCTCGAACGGCAACGGCTGGGCCTCACGATGCTCCTCGACACGCAGGACCACGGCGTGGCTGTTGTCGAGCTCGACGAGTTGGCTGTTGAAACGCTCCTCGAGCACGGCCTCCTCGAAGGCGGCCTCGCGCACAGCGCGACGCTCGCCGATGCCGTCACCCCTTTTCCGGCTGATCCAGTCACTGGTCTCGATCTCCAGACCGACGGCCTCGGCGGCCGGGACCAAGCTGTCGGGCTGCTCGTAGCTGACACTGGCCAGCTGCTCGGCGGCTTCGTAATAGGTGCTTTCAGCGGCCTCCCGCTTGAGCTGCTCCATCAACTCGCCCCGCGCCTCTTCCAGCGGCGGCACCTCGGCCTGGCCGACCTCGTAGACCTGGATCAGGTGCCAACCGAAGCGGGTGCGCACCGGCTCGCTGATCTCGCCCTCGCCCAGTGCGGCGACGGCGCGATCGAAGGATGCGGCAATCTCGCCTTCGCCCACACGGCCAAGATCGCCACCGCTATCGCGGGTGCTGCCATCGTCCGACAGCTCGGTGGCCTTTTCCTCGAAGGTGGCCTCGCCCGACTCGATTGCCTCGCGCGCCGTCTCCAGACGTTCACGCGCGCTATCGACCGTGGCCGCATCGGCATCGCCGGGTAGCTGGATCAGGATATGACGGGCACGACGCACGGCCTCGTCGGCCTGACGGTCGCGATAGTCCTCGTAGGCCGAGTGCAGGGCCGCGTCACTGATCTCCTGCGAGGCCGCGAGCTTTTCCGGCGTGATTTCGATGTAGGCCAATTTGACCTGCTCGGGGCGCTGGAAGGCCTCGACCCGGTCGTCGTAGTAGGCCTTTAGGGTCGTCTGGTCGGGATTGTCGATGCCGGCAGCGACCGCCCCGCGGTCGATACGCACCAGTCCGACCTCACGCGACTGGTCACGCAAGGCGACCAGCTGACGCACTTCGGGTGCGGTGACGAAGGCGCTGCCAACCAGGGCATTGTCGAGGGTGTTGAACAGCAGATCACGCCGGATGTCGTTCTCGAACTGTTCGACCGACAGGCCCTGCTGGCCGAGGCGGCGTTCGTAGGCCTCGCGATCGAACTGTCCGTCGCGCTGGAAGGCGGAGATGCCGCGAATCGTGGCGGCCACCAGACCGTCGGGGACCACGTAGCCCTGTTCACGGATGAACTGGACCAGGAGGCGCTCGTTGATCATCTGGTCGAGCACCTGACGTTTGAGCCCCATCTGCTCGATCATCTCGGCGGTGATCTGCCGCTCACTCTGTGCGATCAACTGCTGACGGCGCTCGCTAAAGGCCTGGTCCAATTGACGGGCGGTGATCTCTTCACCCTCGACCTCGGCGACCAGCGTGTCCCGGCCGCCGCCCAGGTATTCGCCCACACCCCACAACGCGAACGGGATGCTGATCAAACCAACGATTACATAAGCCAGCCAGCCGCGAATCTTCTCGCGGATATCCATCAACATGTCTACGTCACTCCCGCTTCGGGTCTGTCTTGGTGGTGTGCAGCGCGGCCGTCACTCCGACGGCACGATGATCGGCGCAAATCGAGCCGCATGATAGCAGGGGCAACGCCGCCAACCCATGCCACCGACGACTTGTGCCGCCGTCCATCGGACGGTTGTTCGACCTGTACCGGCCCGGCCAACGGTCGGCCGGAGACCAGCAAGTTTACAGGTGGGGGCATCACCCCATGGCATTGCCCACGCATGCGCCAGGCAAAAAGAAAGGGGCGTTGCCGCCCCTTCTTGTCGGGTGTCGGGCCGTTATACCGGCCCGCATCCCGCCTATATTCCGTACGGATCGATCAGTTGACCGCGTCTTTGAGGCCCTTGCCTGCCTTGAAGGACGGCAGCTTGGAGGCCTTGATGTTGATCGTCTCGCCGGTACGCGGGTTGCGGCCAGTCCGGGCCTCACGCTCACGAACCAGGAAGGTGCCAAAGCCTACCAGCGTAACCTGATCGCCTTTCTTCAGCGCGCCACCAACGGCATCGATGAAGCCATCCAGGGCACTCGCGGCCGCCGACTTGGAAATGCCAGCGTTGTCGGCCATCGCATCGATCAGTTCAGATTTGTTCATACCTTGTCATCCCTTGGTGAAAAAAGTGTCTGTTCGGGTTCCGGCTCACCGCGCGTCAGCGTCAGGTCGCGGCGCAGCTGGCCACCGCACGGAAACAGCGAAAACAGTTATACAAGTGCGACCTTCGGCGTGTCAACACGCAAATGGCCCGCGCGACGGCTTTCTGGCGCGACAGCTAGCATTCCGAGCCTCTCACCCCGGCTCAGTGAGCCAGGTTCTTGCCCTTACCGCTGCGCTTTTTTTTCTCGATCAGACCCACATCACCCGGCGGCGTGGTCTCGTTGGGCATCGGCATGCGCACGAGCGCCGCCTCGAGCACCTGGTCGATCCAGCGAACCGGCCGAATGTCGAGTTTCTTCTTGATCTGGTCGGGAATTTCGACGAGATCCTTGCGATTCTGCTCGGGAATCAACACGGTCTCGATACCGCCACGCTGGGCTGCCAGCAGCTTTTCCTTGAGCCCGCCAATCGGCAGCACTTCGCCGCGCAGGGTGATCTCGCCGGTCATGCCGACCGACGCCCTGACCGGGATCCCGGTCAGGGCCGAGACGATCGCGGTGCACATCGCACTGCCCGCCGATGGCCCATCTTTCGGCGTCGCGCCTTCCGGCACGTGCACGTGGATGTCGCTCTTCTGGTTGAAGTCCGGATCGATACCCAGGGTATCGGCACGGGCGCGCACGACCGTCAGCGCCGCCTGGATGGACTCCTGCATCACCTCACCGAGCTTACCGGTGTACTTGAGGTTGCCCTTGCCCGGCACCGTGGTCGCCTCGATGGTCAGCAGATCGCCGCCCACCTCGGTCCAGGCCAGTCCCGTCACCTGGCCCACCTGGTCGGTCTCCTCCGCCCGACCGAAGTCGAAACGCTGCACGCCGAGGTACTTGTCGAGGTTCTTCGGCGTGACCGAGACCCCCTTCTTCTTGGCGGTGATCAGCTCACGCACCACTTTGCGACAGATCTTGGCCAGCTCGCGCTCGAGGTTGCGCACGCCCGCCTCACGGGTGTAGTGGCGGATGATGTCGCGGATGGCGTTGTCGCTGACCGTCAACTCACCGTCCACCAGGCCGTTGGCCTTGATCTGCTTGGGCAGGAGATAGCGCCTGGCAATCTCGGTCTTCTCGTCCTCGGTGTAGCCGGCGATACGGATGGTTTCCATCCGGTCGAGCAGCGGCCCCGGGATGTTGTAGCTGTTCGCCGTGCAGACGAACATTACCTCGGACAAGTCGATGTCGACGTCCATGTAGTGATCGGCAAACGCCTTGTTCTGCTCGGGGTCGAGTACCTCGAGCATGGCCGCGGCCGGATCGCCACGGAAGTCGGAGGCCATCTTGTCGATCTCGTCGAGCAGGATCAGGGGGTTCTTGGTGCCGACCTTCGAGAGGGCCTGCACGATCCGCCCCGGCAAGGCGCCGACGTAGGTGCGCCGGTGACCCCGGATCTCGGCGTCGTCACGCACGCCGCCCAGCGCGATCCGGCCGAACTTGCGGTTGGTGGCCTTGGCGATCGACTGACCCAGCGAGGTTTTACCCACGCCCGGGGGGCCGACCAGGCAGAGGATCGGGCCGGCCATCTTGCGCACGCGGATCTGGACCGCGAGATACTCGATGATCCGCTCCTTGACCTTTTCCAGGCCGAAGTGATCGGCCTCGAGTACCGCCTCGGCCGCGTCGAGATCGTGCTTGATGCGCGTGCGCTTCTTCCAGGGCACGGCGACCATCCAGTCGAGGTAACTGCGCACCACCGAGGCCTCGGCGGACATGGGCGACATCATTTTGAGCTTGTTGAGCTCGGATTTCGCCTTCTCGCGCGCCTCCTTGGTCATGCCGGCCTTCGCGATCTTGTTCTCGAGATCGTCGAGCTCGTTGCCGCCATCCTCGAGGTCGCCCAGCTCTTTCTGGATCGCCTTCATCTGTTCGTTGAGGTAGTACTCGCGCTGGCTCTTCTCCATCTGCTGCTTGACGCGACCGCGGATGCGGCGCTCGACCTGCAGCGTGTCGATCTCGGATTCGATCAGCATCATCAAGCGCTCGATGCGCTGATGCAGATCGATGGTCTCGAGAATCGCCTGCTTCTCTTCCAGCCCTAAGGCCATGTGCGCGGCGATGGTGTCGGCCAGACGCGAGACATCGTCGATGCCCGACAGCGAGGTCAACACCTCGGGCGGGGTCTTTTTGTTGAGTTTGACGTAACTCTCGAACTGATTGAGAAGCGCCCGCGACTCGAGTTCGACCTCGCGTTCGTCGGTCTCCGACGTGGGCTCGATCGAGTGGACCTCGGCGGTCAGATGCCCGTCGAGCTCGTGCACGCGGTCGAGCTCCACCCGCTCGATGCCCTCGACCAGCACCTTGATGGTGCCATCGGGGAGCTTGTGCAACTGCAGGATCGAGGCGAGCGTGCCCACCCGGTGCAAGTCACCGACACTCGGATCGTCGTTCTCGGCATCCTTCTGCGCGACCAGCAGCAACTGCTTGCTGCCCTTGACCGCCTCGTCGAGTGCGGCCACCGATTTCGGCCGCCCAACGAACAGCGGAATCACCATGTGCGGGTAAACGACCACATCGCGCAGTGGCAGCACGTCGACCTGACGCGGCGAGCGCGAAATGACGGTAGAGGATTCTTCGCTGTGACTCATATAAGGGGTATACCTATGGCGCCGTGACGGCGATGTATTCGGATGGCCGACCGCGCCGAAACGCGCGGCCGGGAATCAATGGGTTTCCCTTGACGTATGACCGGAGAATAGCTTTTCAAGCGCATTCTGTCAGGAAACCGCCCGGCGCTAGCTCAATCGGGCGCCCACACGAAAACACCCCGGACAGGCCGGGGTGCGGGAGATCGCGACAGGGACGCCAACCGCTTCAGCGATCCGATGAGGCCTTGTCATGCTCGGCGGCGGTCTCTTCGGTCTCGTCAGACTGATCACGCCCCTTGCCGTAGACGAGGTAGGGCTCGGATTCGGCTCGAACCACCGCGCCGTCGACCACGACCTTCTCCACGTTGGAGAGAGACGGCACCTCGTACATCGTATCGAGCAGGATATGCTCCATGATGGTACGCAGGCCGCGTGCGCCGGTGCGCCGCAGGATGGCCTTCTTGCTGATCTCGCGCAGGGCATCCTCGCGGAATTCGAGTTCGACGTCTTCCATCTCGAATAGGCGCTCGTACTGCTTGGTCAACGCGTTCTTCGGCTCGGTGAGGATGCGGATCAGCGCGTCCTCGTCGAGCTCCGTGAGCGTGGCGATCACGGGCAGGCGCCCGATGAACTCGGGAATCAGGCCAAAGCGGGTCAGGTCCTCCGACTCGATCTGGGTCAGCAGCTCGTCGGTGGCCTTCTGATCGAGCTCGGATTTCACCTCGGCGGAGAAACCGATGCCGCCCTTCTCGACACGCTGGCGAATGATCTGCTCGAGCCCGGAAAACGCCCCGCCGCAGATGAACAGCATGTTGCTGGTGTCGATCTGGACAAACTCCTGCTGCGGGTGCTTGCGCCCGCCCTGCGGCGGCACCGAGGCGGTCGTGCCCTCGATCATCTTCAGCAAGGCCTGCTGCACACCCTCGCCGGAGACATCGCGGGTGATCGACGGGTTTTCCGACTTGCGGGTGATCTTGTCGATCTCGTCGATGTAGATGATGCCGTGTTGGGCCTTCTCGACGTCATAGTCACAACGCTGCAGGAGCTTTTGCAGGATGTTCTCGACGTCCTCACCGACGTAGCCCGCCTCGGTGAGCGTGGTCGCATCGGCGATGGTGAAGGGCACGTCCAGCACGCGGGCCAGTGTCTGGGCCAGCAGGGTCTTGCCCGAGCCGGTCGGGCCGATCAGCAGGATGTTCGATTTCGACAACTCGACGTCGCCATCCTCGGCATCGCGACGACGCTCACCGAACAGGTTCAGTCGCTTGTAGTGGTTGTACACCGCCACCGCCAGCGCCCGCTTGGCCGTCATCTGGCCGATAACGTACTCGTCGAGTGCCGCGACCAGTTCATGCGGGGTCGGCAGACGCTCCGGGCCGTTCTCGCCCTCGGCCTCCACTTCTTCACGCAGAATGTCGTTACACAGCTCGACGCATTCGTCGCAGATATAGATGTTCGGGCCAGCGATCAGTTTTTTGACTTCGTCCTGGCTCTTGCCGCAGAACGAGCAGATCAGATCCTGCGTGTCTTTCGTCTTCTCAGCCATGGCTGTTCTCGTCGAACCTCGTGGGTCGGTGCGGCCGAGCGCTACGCGGGTCGGCCGATCGACTGAATGGGGTCGCCGCCGGTAAACGGTCGCAGACGGCCTTGATTGGTCTGGTCAATCCGCCTTGCCGGCCTTTCGGCGGCTGGTCAGCACCTTGTCGACCAGATTGTAGTCGCAAGCCTGGTCGGCCGTCATGAAGTTGTCCCGATCGGTATCACGCTCGAGCTGCTCGAGGCTCTGACCGGTGTGATGCGACAGGATGCCGTTGAGACGCTCGCGCAGCTTGATGATCTCCTCGGCGTGGATCTTGATATCCGAGGCCTGACCCTGGAAGCCGCCCAGCGGCTGGTGGATCATGATGCGCGAGTTGGGCAGCGCATAGCGCTTGCCTTCCGCGCCACCGGCAAGCAGGAACGAACCCATGCTGGCCGCCTGGCCGATGCACAGGGTCGAGACGTCCGGCTTGATGAACTGCATGGTGTCGTAGATCGCCATGCCGGCGGTAACCACGCCACCCGGCGAGTTGATATAGAGGTGGATGTCCTTGTCCGGGTTCTCCGACTCGAGGAACAACAGCTGGGCGACGATCAGGTTGGCCATCTGGTCCTCGATCGGACCGACGATGAAGATCACCCGTTCCTTGAGCAGGCGCGAAAAGATGTCGTAGGCGCGCTCGCCCCGGGAGCTTTGCTCGACGACCATCGGCACCAGGGCATTCATTTCCGGTTGGCCGCCATTGTGGCTTTCAAACGCCTCTTTCATTCATCACCTCGGTATAAACGGTTCGGCCGCCTCGAGGGCGGCCAGATTCCGGTCGGCTTGGGAACCTCTTCACGATGCGCCCGCGTCGGCCTCAGCCCTGCGGATTCATCAGTTCCTTGAAGGGAACCTTCTTCTCGCTGACCTTGGCCTTGCCAAGAATGTGCTCGACCGCCTGTTCTTCAAGGACCACGGTGCGGGCATTGCCCATCATCTGATGATCGCCCTTGTAGTGGGCCACCACCTGCTCGGGCTCATCGTAGGCGGCAGCGATCTCGTTGATGAAGTCATCGACGCGCTCGTCTTCCGGCTTGAGGTCGGCGGCCTTGACCACTTCCATGATCACCAGGCCCATGCGCACGCGCTTTTCAGCCTGCTCGCGAAAGAGCGTGGCGTCGAGCATGCTCGGATCGGCATCCGGCATCTGGTTGCGAACGAACTGGTCGCGCATCGACACCGACTCGTCGTCGATCAGCGACGAGGGCACGTCGAACTCGAGCGACTCGGTCAGGGCCTCGATGGTGCGGTCCTTGTTGCGACGACGCATCGTCTGCTTGAGCTCGCGCTCCATGTTGTCGCGCACGTCTTCACGCAGCTTGTCGGCCGAGTCGGCGCCGAATTTCTTGGCGAATTCGTCGTCAACCTCAGGCAGCACCTGCTCCTCGACCTGGGTCGCCTCGATCTCGAACTCGGCGGTCTTGCCGGCCAGATGCTCGGCCTGGTACTCCTCGGGGAAGGCCACTTCGATGGTGACCGGCTCACCCGGCTTGATGCCCTTCAGGCCCTTCTCGAAGTCCGGCAGCATCTGCCCTTCGCCCAGGACCACCTCGACGCCTTCGGCCGAGCCGCCCTCGAAGACTTCGCCGTCGATCTTGCCGACGAAGTTGATGGTGACCTTCTCGCCCTTGCGCGCCTTGTGGCGAACCTTCTTCCAGTCCGCGTTCTGCTTGCGCAGGGTGTCGATCATCTCGTCGACATCCTCGTCGGCCACTTCACTGGTCACGGTCTCGACCTTGAGCTTGGACAGATCACCCAGCTCGATCTCCGGGTAGACCTCGACGGCCGCGGTGAACTTCAGCGGCTCGCCGGCCTTGTTGTTCTCGATCGACTCGATGTTCGGCTGACCGGCAACGCGCAGCTCGTTTTCCTCAACGGCCTTCTGGAAGTTCTGCCCCATGACGTCGCCGATGACGTCGTCGCGGACCCGCCCGGCGTACTGCATCCGGATGACCGACAAGGGCGCCTTGCCCGGGCGAAAGCCGTCGATGCGGGCGCGACCACGCATGTCCTTGAGACGCTTCTCGACCTGCTCGTCGATCTCGTTGGCGGGGACCTCGATCGCCAGGCGACGGGTCAGGCCTTCGGCCGGCTGCAATTCAACCTGCATGGATGCGATACCTCAAAAAAACAAATGTCTGGATGTCGTTCGTCCCGCCATCGGACGGCGGGACGCCTATCGGGTCTGGTGCGAGAGGAGAGACTCGAACTCTCACGCCGTCAGGCGCTGGTACCTAAAACCAGTGCGTCTACCAATTCCGCCACTCTCGCCGGGTGTCCGGTCAAAGCCGGACAGTATACCGGAGCCGACCGCACGCCCAAAGCGAACGGCTTGGTTCCACCGCACGTCGTCAGAACGGCAGGCCCGGCATGCGCCCCTTCATTGAGCGCATCATCTTCTTCATGCCGCCGCCCGAAAGCTTCTTCATCATGTCGCGCATATCACGATACTGCTTAAGCAGACGATTGACGTCTTGGACCTGCATGCCCGAACCGTTCGCAATCCGGCGCTTGCGCGAGCCCTTGATGATGTCAGGACGCTGACGTTCGCCCGGCGTCATCGAGTCAATGATCGCGATCATGCGCTTGATGTCCTTGTCGTCAATGTTCTGCTTCGCATCGGCACCAAGCTTGCCCATGCCGGGCAGCTTGTCCATCAGACCACCCATCCCGCCCATCTTGAGCATCTGGCTGAATTGGTCGCGCATGTCTTCGAGCGTGAAGCCCTTACCCGAGCGCACCTTGTCGGCCAGGGCCTTGGCCTTGTCGGCATCGACGGTTTCCTGTGCCTGCTCGACCAGCGAGACGACATCGCCCATGCCGAGGATGCGCGAGGCGATCCGATCCGGGTGAAACGGCTCGAGTGCGTCGAGCTTCTCGCCCACGCCGAGAAACTTGATCGGCTTGCCGGTGACCTGCCGCACTGACAGCGCCGCCCCGCCGCGGGCGTCACCGTCGGCCTTGGTCAGGATCACGCCGGTCAGCGGCAGTTGCTCGTGGAAGGCCTGGGCGGTATTGGCTGCGTCCTGACCCGTCATCGAGTCGACGACGAACAGCGTCTCGATCGGGTTGACCGCCTCATGGATGCGGGCGACCTCGCCCATCATCTCCTCGTCGACGTGCAGGCGGCCGGCGGTGTCGACGATCAGCACGTCGTAGAACTTGAGCTCGGCCTCCTTGCGGGCGGCCTTCGCGATCTCGACCGGGTCCTGGTCACTCGAAGACGGGAAGAAGTCGACACCGACCTGCTTGGCCACGGTCTGGAGCTGGTCGATCGCCGCCGGGCGATACACGTCCGCGGAGACGACCAGCACCTTTTTCTTCTGGTTGTTCTTCAGCCAACGGCCGAGCTTGCCGGCGGTGGTCGTCTTGCCCGCGCCCTGCAGGCCGGCCATCAGGATCACCGCCGGTGGACGCGCCGCCAGATCGAGCTCGGCATTCTCCGAGCCCATCAGGCGAGTCAGCTCGTCGTTGACGATCTTGACGAATACCTGGCCCGGCTGGAGGCTCTTGGCCACCTCGGCACCCACCGCCCGCTCGCGCACGTCCTTGATGAACTCGCGCACCACCGGCAGGGCCACGTCGGCCTCGAGCAACGCCATGCGCACCTCACGCAGGGCATCCTTGATGTTGTCCTCGGTCAGGCGGCCCTGGCCCTTGAGGCCATCGAGCAACCCGCCGAGTCGCGTGGAGAGATTGTCAAACATGCGTCATCCACTCCTGCCCGTGGCAATCCGTGGCGGCGAAACGATCCGGCGCCATGAAGGCGCCGAGACGAGATTCAGCCCTTGCGGCCAGCGCGCTTGCGCTCGTTCTCGGTCAGGTACTTCTTGCGGATGCGGATCGACTCGGGCGTGACTTCGACCAGCTCATCATCATCGATGAACTCGAGCGCCTGCTCAAGGGTATAGCGCTCCGGCGGGCTGAGCGTCAGCGCCTCGTCGGTGCCTGCGGCCCGCACGTTGGTCAGCTTCTTGCCCTTGAGCACGTTGACGGTCAGGTCGTTGTCTCGGGCGTGGATGCCCACTACCTGGCCTTCATAGACCCCGTCACTGTGACCGATCATCAGGCGACCGCGATCCTGCAGGTTGAACAGCGCATAGGCCAGCGCCTTGCCGGTGTCCGAGGCGATCAGCACGCCGTTGTTGCGCTGCCCCACCATGCCCGGCTGGTACGGACCGTAGTGATCGAAGACCGAGAACAGCAGGCCACTGCCCTGCGTGGCGGTCAGGAACTCGGTGCGGAAACCGATCAGGCCGCGCGACGGAATCATGAACTCCAAGCGCACCCGGCCCTGGCCGTCGGGTTCCATGTTGCGCATTTCGCCGCGACGTTCGCCGATCTTCTCCATCACGCCGCCCTGGTGCTGCTCCTCGATATCGACAACCAGCTGCTCGTAGGGTTCCTGCTTGGCGCCGTCGACTTCGCGAACGATGACCTCGGGACGCGACACGCCCAGCTCGTAGCCTTCGCGGCGCATGTTCTCGATCAACACCGACAGGTGCAGCTCGCCACGGCCGGAGACGCGGAACTTGTCCGGGTCGTCGCCTTGCTCGACCCGCAGGGCGACGTTGTGTACCAGTTCGCGATCGAGCCGCTCGCGGATCTGGCGACTGGTCAGGAACTTGCCTTCACGACCGGCGAACGGCGAGGTGTTGACCTGGAAGGTCATGGAAACGGTTGGCTCATCGACGGTCAACGGCGGCAGCGCCTCGACATTCTCCGGGTCGCAGAGCGTATCGGAGATGTAGAGCGGATCGACGCCGGAGAAGGCGATGATATCGCCCGCCTGGGCCGAATCCACCTCGACCCGGTCGAGACCGTGGAAGCCCATGATCTGCAAGATGCGACCATTGCGCACCTCGCCCTCACGACCGATGATCTTGATCGTGGTGTTGGTGCTGACCTTGCCGCGCTTGATCCGGCCGATGCCGATGACGCCCACGTAGGGGTTGTAGTCGAGGCTGGAGACCTGCATCTGGAACGGGCCATCCGGGTCAACGTCCGGGGCCGGGACGCGTTCGGTGATCGTCTCGAACAGCGGGATCATGTCGCCGTCACGGACGTCGTCATTCAGACCCGCGTAGCCGTTGAGCGCCGAGGCGTAGACGATCGGGAAATCGAGCTGATCGTCACTGGCACCCAGGCGGTCGAACAGGTCGAACACCTCGTTGATGACCCAGTCCGGGCGCGCACCCGGGCGATCGATCTTGTTGATCACCACGATCGGCTTGAGCCCGTGCTCGAAGGCCTTCTGGGTCACGAAGCGCGTCTGCGGCATCGGCCCGTCGACCGCGTCGACCAGCAGCAGCACCGAGTCGACCATCGACATGACCCGCTCGACCTCGCCGCCGAAGTCGGCGTGTCCGGGGGTGTCGACGATGTTGATGCGCCAGTCCTCACCCTTGGGAGAGTGCCATTTGATCGCCGTGTTCTTGGCCAGGATCGTGATGCCACGCTCCTTCTCGATCTGGTTGGAGTCCATGATCCGCTCACCGTGGTCGGTGCGGGCATCGAGGGTGCCGGATTGCTGCAACAGGCGGTCGACCAGCGTGGTCTTGCCGTGGTCAACGTGGGCGATAATGGCGATATTACGAAGATTGGCGATCACAAAAAACGGTCCAAGGGATTGAAATAAGGGCGCGCAGTATAAACACAAAAGCCGAATCGACCGAGTTGCAAACGCAAAAGAAAGCGGCAACGCCGTCAAGACATGGCTCGAACAGACAGGCGGGTGGCCGCAAAGATTAGCAAAAGCGGGGCGAGGCTGATATACCTAGGAGGTCCTGGTCGCCGAGTGCCTCGGCCGGGCATTGCGCGACACCGCCTACAAAAACGCACGAGAACGCAGGGAGCCCCCATGAGCAGCACCCCCACTGTCGGCAAGCACACCGTGCTCTTGATGCCGGTCTTTTTGCCCGCCGTGGCCGTCATCGCGCTGCTGGTGATCGGCACCGTCATCGATCCCGATCGCGCCGGTGACGTCTTCGCCCAGGTCCTCGACTGGATCACCAACGATTTCGGCTGGTTTTACATGCTGGCCGTGGCGATCTTCCTCGTCTTCTTCATCGCCGTGGCCGTCTCACCCTGGGGGCATATCAAGCTCGGCCCGGACCACTCCGAGCCGGAATACAGCTTCCCCTCCTGGTTCGCCATGCTGTTCTCGGCCGGCTATGGCATCGCGCTGCTGTTCTTCGGCGTGGCCGAGCCGGTGCTCCACTTTGCCAGCCCCCCGGATGGCTCGCCCGAGACCATCGAGGCGGCCAAGCAGGCGTTGCAGATCTCGTTCTTCCACTGGGGCTTTCACATCTGGGCGATCTACGGCCTGGTGGGCCTCGTGCTGGCCTACTTCGCCTTTCGCCACGGGCTACCCCTGTCGATGCGCTCGGCGCTCTACCCGCTGATCGGTGAGCGCATTCACGGCCCGATCGGCCACACGGTGGACGTGTTCGCCATCCTCGGCACGATGTTCGGCATCGCCACCACGCTGGGTCTGTCCGTCTCGCAGATCAACGCGGGCCTGAATTACCTCTGGCCGCAAATCCCGGTCAACACCACGGTGCAGATCATTGCGATCGCGTTGATCACGGCCGCAGCGACCGTCTCGGTGGTCGCGGGCATGGACAAGGGGATCAAGCGCCTCTCGCAGCTGAACATGATCATGGCGATTGCGCTGGTGCTGTTCGTCTTCCTGATGGGCCCGACCATCTTCCTGCTCGAGGCCTTCGTCGAGAACACCGGCTTCTATCTCTCGAACATCGTCGAACGCACCTTCAGCCTGCAAGCCTATGAGTCCAACGACTGGATCGGCAACTGGACCCTGTTCATCTTCGGCTGGACCATCGCCTGGGCACCGTTCGTCGGGCTATTCATCGCGAAGATCAGCCGCGGGCGCACCATCCGGCAATTCGTGCTGGGCGTGATGTTCGTGCCGACAATCTTCACTTTCTTCTGGTTTACCGTCTTCGGTGACACCGCGCTCAACGCCATCATGCACGAAGGGGCCGACGCCCTGATCGGGCAGGTGCAGACGGACAAGGCCATCGCCCTGTTCAAGCTGTTCGAGTTGCTGCCGCTCACGCCGATCATCTCCTTCCTGACGATCGTGCTCATCATCACCTTCTTCGTGACCTCCTCGGACTCCGGCTCGCTGGTGATCGACTCGCTGGCCTCCGGCGGTGCCATGCAGACCCCGGCACTCCAGCGGGTCTTCTGGGCCGTACTCGAGGGCGTGGTCGCCTCGGTGCTGTTGCTTGCCGGGGGTCTCGGGGCCTTGCAGACGGCCTCGATCACCGCGGCACTGCCGTTCGCGATCATCATGCTGATCGCCGCGGTGGGCATGTGGCGCGCGTTGCAGATCGAGGGGCATCGCGAAGTGAGCCTGCAGCACCACATGAATGCCGGCCGTCACGGCAGCCTCGGCGGCGTCGATAACTGGCGCAAGCGGGTAACCAACATGATGAGCTTCCCGAAGCGCGAGCCCGTCGCCGCGTTCATCAAAACCGATGTCGCCGAGGCGATGGATCAGGTGCGCGACGAGTTGAGCGATCAGGGTTGGCCAGTCGAATCCCATTTCGACGAGGAACGCTGCCGCGCTCACCTGAACGTCACCAAGCCGGGCGAGATGGAATTCATCTACGAGGTGCGCCTGCGCGGTTACGCCAAGCCGGGCTTCGCTTTCCCGGAGCAGGATCGCTCGCTCGACGGTGACAGCCACTACTACCGCGCAGAGGTCTATATGCGCCGCGGTGGCCGCTCCTACAACATCTACGGCTACGACCGGGAGACGGTCATCAGCGACATCCTCGACCAGTTCGAGAAATACATGCACTTCCTGCACACCTCCCCGGCCATCCTGCCGTGGAAGATGGAAGAGCATGACGATGACCTCCACAGTGATCGAATACGTGAGCTGGGCAACGGCAAGAGCGGGCCGACGACCGACAGCTGATCGTCCCGCGCGGACGACACTCGGATCGACCCGACAACCCGCCACGGCCGTGGCGGGTTTTTTGTGCTCGAAGATTCGCTGAACACCCGAACCAACCGGGGTTCCCGCCGCTGGCAATAGAGTCGGATGATAGAATTGCTGGCATCACGCACCCCATCACGACGAGGCATTCCATGGCCGAACGGCTGGCATTCACCAAGATGCACGGACTGGGCAACGACTTCATGGTGGTCGATGCCGTCAGCCGCCCCCTGCCGATCGCCGACTGGCTGACCCCGACGCGCATCCAGGGCTGGGCCGACCGCCACTTCGGCATCGGCTTCGACCAGTTGTTGCTGATCGAGGCGCCGAGCGGCACGAAAGCCGATTTCCGCTACCGGATCTTCAACGCCGATGGCGGCGAGGTCGAACAGTGCGGCAATGGCGCACGCTGCTTCGCGCGCTTCGTTGCCGAACGCGGACTGACCGACCGGCGCGAGATCCGCGTCGAGACCGCCGGTGGGCCGATCGTGTTGCATCTGACCGACGACGAGCGCGTTCGGGTCGACATGGGCAGACCCCGCTTCGCCCCCGAGGCCATTCCGTTCAAGCCGCCAATCACGGCGAGCCAGCCGCCCTACACCCTGATGCTCAGCGGGCACCCCGGCGGGCTCGACCGGGTCACGCTGGAGGCCGTCTCGATGGGCAACCCGCATGCGGTGGTTCAGGTCGAGGATCTCGAGCGCTTCCCGGTGGAGGCCGTGGGCACAGCGCTCGAGTCGCACCCGGCCTTCCCGCGACGGGTGAATGTCGGCTTTGTCCAGCAGCATCGCCCCGACCACATCGACCTGCGGGTGTTCGAGCGGGGGGCAGGCGAGACCCTGGCCTGCGGCACCGGGGCCTGCGCGGCCGTCGCCGCCGGCATTCAGGCCGGGCGACTGCACTCGCCCTGCCGGGTCGATCTGCGCGGTGGCGCGTTGTCGATCGAGTGGTCCGGCCGCGAGGGCGACTCCCTGTTCATGACCGGCCCGGCAACCTTCGTCTTCGACGGCGAAATCCCGATCAACCCGGCTGATTGACTGCAATGACGACCGCATTGCCGAGTCTGGCATGCGGGGGTAAGGTGAACGCTATCAGCGCCCGCAGAGGCGCAAGCTGCCAATAACTATCAAGGGATTACGCATGAGCGAGAACGTGGCCTTCGAACTTGCCGATACGGACGCCGAGGTCGGCGATCAGCAAACACCGAGCACGGAGACGGTGCTTAACTATCTGCGCGCCCATCCGGACCTGTTCCTCGAGCACCCGGAAATCCTCGATCACATCGACCTGCCCGGCCCACCTCAGCCGATCGTCTCCCTGCATCACTGGCAATTGCGCCGCTGGCGCGGCCAGGCCCTCCGGCACCGCCACGCCCTGGACCAGCTCCACCAGGTCGCCGCCGACAACGCCGACGCCGACCGCCTGCTGCACCGCTTTTGCGAAGGGCTGCTGACCGCCACGGATCGCTCTCCGGCCGCGCTCGAAAAGCAGATTCAGGCCGACTTCGAGGTCGACACCTGTCGGGTCGTGCCGGTGGCCGATCTCGACAAGGAGACCCGACGGCTTCTCGCCGGCTGGCTGGACAACCCCACCCCCTTCTGCGGCCGCCCCCACGACACGGTGCGTCAGACCTTGTTCGGTGATGCACTGCCGCAGACCGGCTCGGTGGCCCTGATCGCCGTGCCGGCTCGCGGGTCTGGCCCCACCCGCCACATCGTCGCGTTGGGCCGCCGCCTGCCGGATGGCTTCAATCCCGCCCAGGGCACGCACTTTCTCGAACAGATCGGCGAACTCGCCGGGGCGTTTCTCGAGCAGGCCGCGAGTGACAGCGACAGCCACTGATCGATCATGCCCGCCGCCCCGCTGACAACAGCCTTCGACCGGGCGACCGAGGCACTGGACGCCGATCATCGGCTCAACCCGCTCACCCGCAAGGCCTATCAGGCCTCGTGGTCGCGGCTGGCCGACCACCTCAACACCCTCGGCATCGAATCGAGCGCCGCGATCGACGATCGATCGCTGCGTCGTTTTCTCGCCGAGCTAGCCCGCGCCGGCCAATCACCCCGCTCGATCGCCCGCCACGTCAGCGCGGTCAAGCGCCTGCTGGGCTTCTGGCAACGCCTTGGCCTCGATTGCCCGGCCGACCCGCTGTTGCTCAAGGCGCCAAAAGCCCCGAAGCGGTTACCCAACGCCCCGGATGTCGAGACGCTGACCCGCCTGCTCGACGGCCCGAGCGCGTCGGCCGACGCCTCAGAGAAAACACGGAAAACCCCGGCGCAACAACGCACCACCGAAATCCGCGCCTTGCGGGATCGCTGCCTGTTCGAGTGGCTCTACGGCAGTGGCCTGCGACTGGCGGAAGTGGTGGGCCTCGACCTGACCGATCTTGATCTGGCCTCCGGGCAGGCGCGGGTCACCGGCAAACGCGACAAGACCCGCATCGTGCCGGTGGGCCGCCAGGCCCGTGCCGCGATGCAGGACTGGCTGGCCGCCCGCCGCGAATGGGATCGGACCGGCACCACGGCCGTGTTCATCAACAACCGCGGCCGACGGCTGTCGGCCCGCTCCGTGCAACTGCGCCTCAACCACGCCTCTCGTCAGGCCGGGCTCGAGGCGCCATTGCACCCTCACCAGTTGCGTCACGCCTTCGCCACGCACGTACTCGAATCCTCGGGCGACCTGCGCGCCGTTCAAGAGATGCTGGGACACGAAAGTCTCTCGACCACCCAGATCTACACCCACCTCGATTTCCAGCACCTGATGGGCGTCTACGAGCGCGCCCATCCCCGCGCCATGCGCCACGGCAAGGGAACGCCCAAGAACGATACCCAGAGCAGCGACGAGCCGGGTTGAAAAGCCCCCCATCGCCTACACTGTCTTTCGTTCAGATCGACCCATCGGCCCACCCATCAACCGGAACCGACCGTTTTCCATGGCTCACCACGAAGACACCCTCTACGGCACCACCATCCTCTGTCTGCGCAAGAACGGCCAGACCGTCATCGGCGGCGATGGCCAAGTCACGCTCGGCCACACCGTGGTCAAGGGCAACGCGCGCAAGGTGCGCACGCTCTACGACGGTAAGGTGATTGCCGGGTTTGCCGGCGCGACCGCCGATGCCTTCACGCTGTTCGAACGTTTCGAGGCCAAGCTGGAGAAATACAGCGGCAACCTGCTGCGTTCGGCCGTGGAGCTGGCCAAGGACTGGCGCACCGACCGCATGATGCGCAAGCTGGAGGCGATGCTGGTGGTCGCCGATCGCAACGCCATGCTCACCATCAGTGGCAACGGCGACGTGATCGAACCGGAAGATGCGTTGATTGCGATCGGCTCCGGCGGTGCCTATGCCCAATCGGCTGCCACCGCGCTGATGCGCCACTCGGACCTTTCCGCCCGGGAAACGGTGGAAACCGCGCTGCACATCGCCGGCGATATCTGCATCTATACCAATCACAAGCTCACCATCGAAGAACTCGACTGATGAACCTGACTCCCGCACAGATTGTCTCGGAACTCGACAAGCACATCGTCGGCCAGCATGCCGCCAAGAAGGCGGTCGCCATCGCCTTGCGCAATCGCTGGCGTCGCCAGCAGGTCGACGAGCCGCTCAAGAGCGAGATCACGCCCAAGAACATCCTGATGATCGGCCCGACCGGCGTGGGCAAGACCGAGATCGCCCGCCGGCTGGCCAAGCTCGCCAACGCGCCGTTCCTCAAGATCGAGGCGACCAAGTTCACCGAGGTCGGCTACGTCGGTCGCGATGTCGAATCGATGATCCGCGACCTGGCCGAGTACGCCCTGAAGATGGTGCGCCAGGAGGCCATGGTCGAGGTGAGGGATCGCGCCAAGGTGGCCGCCGAAGACCGTGTGCTCGACGCCCTGCTGCCCGCCCCGCGCGATCCGTGGCAGAACGACGACAGCCACGGCGAGGAGGCCTATCGCAATACCCGCACGAAGTTTCGCGACAAGATCCGTCGGGGCGAGATGGACGACCGCGAGGTAGAAATCGAGTTGCGTCAGGCCCCGGCCGGCATCGACGTGATGACCCCGCCGGGCATGGAGGAGATGGCCAGCCAGTTGCGCTCGGTGTTCCAGAACATGGGCCAGGACAAGACCCAGACCCGGCGCATGACCGTCGCTGAAGCCCTTTCCGCGCTGACCGACGAGGAGGCCGCGAATCTGGTCAACGAGGAAGAGATCCGCGCCGAGGCCGCCGACCGTGTCGAGCAGAACGGCATCGTGTTCATCGACGAGATCGACAAGGTCGCCAAGCGCGCCGAACAGGGCGGCGGCGAGGTCTCCCGCGAGGGCGTCCAGCGCGACATGCTGCCGCTGATCGAGGGCTCGACCGTCAACACCAAGGTGGGCATGGTGCGCACCGATCACATCCTGTTCATCGCCTCGGGGGCCTTCCACGTCTCCAGCCCCTCGGACCTGATCCCCGAGTTGCAGGGCCGCCTGCCGATCCGGGTCGAGCTCGAGGCACTCTCCAGCGACGACTTCGTCCGCATCCTCACCGAGCCGGACGCGGCACTCACACGCCAGCACACCGCCCTGCTCGCCGCCGACGGGTTGACCATCGAATTCAGCGACGATGCCATCCGACGCATCGCCGAAATTGCCTACGAGGTGAACCATCGCACCGAGAATATCGGCGCCCGGCGTCTGCACACGGTCATGGAGCATCTGTTGGAGGAGTTGAGTTTCGAGGCGAGCGGCGAGAACAAGACGCTCTCGCTCGACGCCGACTTCGTCGAGGAACGCCTGGGCGAACTGGCCCGCGACGAAGACCTGAGCCGCTACATCCTGTAAGGGAACACCCGAGGTATCGCATGGCAACCAACCCACCCGCCCCGCGGCAGATTCGCCTGGCCAAGGATCGCCGCTCGCTGAGCCTCGTCTTCCCGGACGGGGCAGCCTTCGATCTCGCCGCCGAGTACCTGCGCGTCTTCAGCCCCTCGGCCGAGGTGCGCGGCCACGGCGGGGGCGAGATGATGCTGGTACTGGGCAAGGAGCGGGTGAAGATCCTCGACGTGCAACCGGTGGGTCGCTATGCGGTCAAACTCGTGTTCGACGACGGGCACGACAGCGGCCTGTACGACTGGGGGCTGCTGCGCGAGCTGGGCGACCGGCGCGACGAGCACTGGAGCTACTATCTCGAACGCCTGTCTTCCGCGGGCGTCGAGCGCGACCCCGAGGGCGCCGAACCGGCGGCCCCTTACGATGTATTATCGGCAGGTAGCAAGGCAACCAAGACCGACGATTCATCGGGGTCATCGACGCGCGACTAGCGGTCACCCCCGCATCCCTGACGAGAGAACCGACCATGACCGAGAAGACGCACTTTGGCTACCGGGAAGTCCCGCGCGAGGAGAAGTCCCGGCTGGTGGGTTCGGTCTTCGACTCCGTGGCGGGTCGTTATGACCTGATGAACGATGCGATGTCGTTGGGCATCCATAGGCTGTGGAAGCGCGCGGCACTGGAATACACCGGCCTCAAGCGCGGTGGCCAGGCACTGGATTTGGCCTCTGGCACCGGTGATCTCGCGGCGCGCATGGCGCGCATCGTCGGTGACACGGGACTGGTCGTGCTGTCCGATATCAACGCCAGCATGCTCGCCATCGGGCGCGAAAAGCTCGACGAGCAGGGCATTTTCAACAACGTCGAGTACAGCCTCGCCAACGCCGAAGATCTGCCGTTCGAAAGCAACCGCTTCGACTGCGTGACCATCGGGTTTGGCCTGCGCAACGTCACCGACAAGGCCCGCGCGCTCGGCGAGATGGCGCGCGTGGTCAAGCCCGGCGGACGCGTGGTGATCCTCGAGTTCTCCAAACCGACCAATCCACTGGTCGAGCGCGCCTACGACGCCTACTCCTTCTCCGCCCTGCCGATGATGGGCAAGCTGCTGGCCAATGACGCCGACAGCTATCGCTACCTGGCCGAGTCGATTCGCATGCACCCCGATCAGGAGACGCTCGAGCGAATGATGCTCGACAATGGCTTCGATCACGTCGACGTGCACAACCTCAGCTTCGGTGTGGTTGCCATCCACGTGGGCTTCACGTTTTGACGATGGCCACGCGGCCACGCGGGATCGGTCGATGGCTGATCCCGCTGCTCGGCGTGGGTGCCCTCTTTGTCGCACCGCTGGCCTGGTGGATCCAGACCTGGACGCCGGCCGATCGCCCAGTACGACTGGCCGCCATCGATGTTGCCGAGAGCTTCAAGCGCAGCCCGCAACTCGATCAGGTGCAGGATCGCGGTGTCCTTCGGGTCGCCACCCTGATCGAGCCGACTCTCTACATCCCCGACAGCTACCGCCCCCAGGGGCTCGAATACGACCTGACAGGCCGATTCGCCGAGCGCATCGGCGTCGACGTGGAATACGTGGTGGTTCCGAGCATCGAGGCCGCCTACGAGGCGGTGGCCCAAAACCGGGTCGATCTCGCCGCAGCCGGGCTGGCCATCGATACGGCACGCATGCCGCGCTTTCGCTTCGGGCCACCCTACCTCACGGTCAGCCGCAAGCTCATTCATGCCACTGACCAGCCGACTCCCACCGGCCTTGACGCCATCGACGGCGCCACCATCGCCCTGCCGAGCGGATCGGCAAGTCGGTTCTGGCTCAAGCGGGTCATCGCTCAGGACGACAGCCTCGATCTCAACGTGGTTGAGGCACAGGACAAGCTCGCGATCCTGGAGGGCATCCGTCACGGCGACATCGACTACGCGTTGGTCTTGTCGCATATCGCCCTGCTGGCGCACAAGCTCTCCGACGAGGTCGCGATGGGCCCAATCGTCGGCCCGCCGGTGGCCTTGGCCTGGGTGTTCTCACGCCAGGCTGACGAGTCACTGCTCCGGGTGGCGCGCCATTTCTTCGCCGAAATCCGCAGCGACCAGCAGCTCAAGATGCTGGTCGATCGTCACTACGCCCAGTTCGAACGGCTCGACGAGTCACTCTCAAGACGGTTCCTGCAGGATCTGGAAACGCACGCCCTTCCCTACCTCGCCACCTTCCGGCAGGCGGGCGAGCGCTACGAAATCGATTGGCGACTACTCGCCTCGGTGGGCTACCAGGAATCCAAATGGCAACCCGACGCCGTTTCCCACCAGGGCGCCTACGGGCTGATGCAGATCGTCCTGCCCACGGCACGGGATCTTGGCCTGAGCGATCCCACCGACCCCACCGCCAGTATCATGAGCGGGGCGAAATACATCGCCCAGCTGCGTGAGCTCGTCCCCGAGGAGGCGACAGAGCCCGACCGCACCTACCTGGCGCTGGCCGCCTACAACGTCGGCATTGGCCATCTCCGCGATGCCCTCGAACTGACAAGCCGACAAGGCGGTGACCCCGCTCAATGGGCAGATGTACGCGAACGCCTGCCTCAGCTCTCGGATCCGGCGATCTATCGAGACATGCGGTATGGCTACGCCAACGGCGACGAGACCGTCAACTACGTGGAGAACATTCGCGCCTTCCACGACCTGATGATCTGGGTGGCCACCCGCAAGGTTCTCCTGACCGAACGACAGTCAACCCCGTCTTTGCCGCGAATGGCGATGACAAACAAGTCATCATGAAAAACGCCCGTCTCGACGGGCGACACGGGCGTTTGGGTTTTTCGCGCAACACGCGCGGCTCGCGGGTTAAAGCGCAGCGACAATCGCCTCCAGCGCCTTGCCCGGGTCTGCCGCGGCCGTGATCGGCCGACCGATCACGAGGCTGGTCGCCCCGTTTGCCAACGCGTCAGCGGGCGTGACAACGCGCCGCTGGTCGTCGCGGGCACTACCTGCTGGACGCACCCCAGGCGTCACCACCAATCCCGTCTCAGCCGGGAACAGCACTCGCATGGACGCCGCCTCGCGAGCCGAGCACACCACCCCGTCGAGACCGGTCTCGGCGGTCAGTCGGGCAAGCCGCCCAACCTGAGCCTCCGCCCCGTCGGCCACCCCGATCTCGGCGAGATCGGCATCCTCCATCGAGGTCAGCACCGTCACGGCAATCAGGGCCGGCGCATCCTCGGACGCCCCGATCGCCTCACGGGCGGCCTCGAGCATCCGCCGGCCGCCGCTGGCATGGACGTTCACCAAGGCGACGTCCAAGTCGGCCGCCGCCCGGCAAGCCTGGGCCACCGTGTTGGGGATGTCGTGAAACTTCAGGTCAAGGAAGACCGGAAAACCGCGCTCCCGCGCCCATTCGACGGCCCTCGGGCCGAGTGCCGTGAAGGCCTCCTTGCCGATCTTGATCCCGCAGAGCGACGGATCGAGCGCGGCAAGCAATTCCCGCACCCTTCCCTCATTCGCGGCATCCAGCGCGACGTAGATACGTGGCTGGGCCCGTTGCCGAGCCACGCTCAGTCCTCCTGCTTCACGGCCGCGTTGACACGCTCACGCAATTCCTTGCCCGGCTTGAAGTGCGGCACGTACTTCGCCCCCAACGAGACGGTCTCGCCGGTCTTGGGATTGCGGCCCAGGCGTGGGCGGCGATAGTTGAGCGAGAAGCTGCCAAAACCGCGGATCTCGATCCGGTCACCGCTACTCAACGCGTCCATCATCTCGTCGAGCATCAGGCGTACCGAGGTCTCGATATCGCGCATGGGCAGGTACTGCTGGCGATCGGCCAGCCGTTCGATCAGCTCCGACTTGGTCATCGATCAATCTCCCGTTGCCGCCCCCGAGGGGCGCACAGCTAATGTTCGGCAGACCCCCGGAAAGTCGTAGGGGATCTTAAGGAAATTCGCGGCTCCCCGCTCGCCTGTGGGCCGTGGTTCGACCCGAAAATCGGGCGGGGACAACCATAAAAAACGCCATCACAAAGGATGGCGTCTTTCGGACACGACGGTTCCGAGTTACTCGGAGCGGCCGAGCTGTTCCTTGAGCAGGTCACCCAGGGTCGGCGACGAGGTGCTCGGCGCCTTGCTCAGCTCATCCATCGCCTCGGTTTCCTCGGCGTGATCCTTGGCGCGGATCGACAGGCTGATCATGCGGTTCTTGCGATCGATACCCATGAACTTGGCCTCGACTTCCTCACCTTCCTTCAGGACGGTGCGGGCGTCGTCGATGCGCTCGCGGGCAATGTCGGAGGCGCGGATATAGCCTTCGATGCCTTCGGCCAGTTCGACCACGGCGCCGCGGGCGTCGACTTCACGCAGCGTGCCTTTGACGATGGTGCCCTTCGGGTTGTCGGCCGCCCAGTCGGACAACGGATCGTCCTCGAGCTGCTTGAGGCCCAGCGAAATGCGCTCGCGCTCCGGGTCGATCGCAATGACAACGGCCTCGAGTTCCTCGCCCTTCTTGAACTGGCGCACGGCTTCTTCGCCCGCCTCGCTCCAGGACAGATCGGAGAGGTGAACCAGACCATCGATACCGCCGTCCAGGCCGATGAAGATGCCGAAGTCGGTGATCGACTTGATCTGGCCGGCAACCTTGTCGCCCTTGGTGTGCGATGCGGCGAAGGCATCCCACGGGTTCGGCTGGCACTGCTTCATGCCCAGCGAGATCCGGCGGCGGTCCTCGTCGATGTCGAGGATCATCACCTCGACCTCGTCGCCGACGTTGACCAGCTTGCCCGGGTTGACGTTCTTGTTGGTCCAATCCATCTCGGAGACGTGTACCAGACCTTCGACGCCATCCTCGATCTCGACGAAGCAGCCGTAATCGGTGATGTTGGTGACCTTGCCGAACAGGCGGGTGCTGGTCGGGTAACGACGGGAAATGTCGCTCCACGGATCCTCGCCCAGCTGCTTGAGGCCCAGCGAAACGCGGTTGCGCTCGCGGTCGAACTTGAGCACCTTGACGTCGATCTCGTCACCGATGTTGACCATCTCGGACGGATGCTTGACGCGCTTCCACGCCATGTCGGTGATGTGCAGCAGGCCATCGATGCCGCCCAGATCCAGGAACGCGCCGTAATCGGTGAGGTTCTTGACGATACCGCGCAGGACCATGCCTTCCTGCAACTGCTCGAGCAGAGCCTCGCGCTCGGCGCTGTACTCTTCCTCGACCACGGCACGACGGGAAACGACCACGTTGTTGCGGCGCTGGTCGAGCTTGATGATCTTGAACTCGATGTCCTTGCCTTCGAGATACGTGGTATCCCGAATCGGGCGCACGTCGACCAGCGAGCCCGGCAGGAATGCGCGGACATCGCCGAGTTCGACGGTGAAACCGCCCTTGACCTTCCCGGAAATGCGGCCGGTAACGATTTCCTCGTTGTCGAAAGATTTCTCCAGCTTCGTCCAGGCACGGGCCCGCAGGGCCTTTTCGCGCGACAGACGGGTCTCGCCGAAGGCATCGTCGACGGCATCGAGGGCCACTTCGACCTCTTGGCCGACGTCGAGGTTGACCTCACCGTTGTCGTCGCGGAACTGTTCGGTCGGGATGATCCCTTCCGACTTCAGACCGACGTCGACTGTGACGTAATCGTCATTGATGGCAACAACCTTGCCGTAGACGATGGACCCCGCCTGCATGACGGTATTCTGGAGGCTTTCTTCAAAAAGCTGGGCAAAACTTTCAGACATTAATCCGCATTTCCAAAGGGTTGACGACTGGACGTTCCTGTAGCTGTCCGTCGTGGTTAAAAAATGCTGGCTTATCCTTCCCTGGGTTTGCCAGAACCAACTGTTTGTTGATGAGCGGGCGGCATTGCCCGTACAAAAACACGAGTCAACGGCCCCGCCGTGTCACTACGCATCCCGATCGGCGAGCCGATCCTGGATGTAGCGCCACAACGTGGCCTCCACCTCGTCAATGGAAAGATCGCTGGAATCAACGACTAACGCATCTTCCGCCGGTTTGAGCGGCGCGACCGAACGATTCCGGTCCCGCTCATCCCGCTGACGAATCTCCTCGACGAGGGCGGTAAAACTAGCATCGAATCCATTCTCGATCAACTGCTTATAACGCCGGTCGGCGCGCACCTCGGCGCTGGCATCGAGAAAGATCTTGGCGGGGGCCTCCGGAAAGACCACCGTGCCCATGTCACGGCCATCGGCGACCAGTCCCGCCGCCTTGGCAAAATCACGCTGACGCTGCAACAACGCCTCCCGCACCTCGGGACGTGCGGCAATCTGTGAGGCGATCGCGCCGGTGGTTTCGGTGCGCAATTCCCGACTGACGTTCTCGTCATTGAGAAACACCTTGCCCTCTTCGTCGAAGCAGCAATCAAGGTGCCGCGCGATGTCGACGATCTCGGGCGCCTGCGGCGCAAGGCCCGCGTTCTGACTGGCCAGTGCCGTCAGCCGATAGAGTGCGCCGGAATCGAGCATGCCGAAGCCCAACCGGGCGGCCAATCGCCGGGCGATCGTGCCCTTGCCCGAACCACTGGGGCCGTCGATGGTGATGACCGGTACCATTAAATTCTCCTGATGTTGCTACATTACCCGACGTGGCGTGGCGGTCGGCTATCCACGATCCGTTGCGCAACCCCGCCCTTCGGCAAGGAACGCTCCTCAAGCCGTCGGGTGGGATTTCGCACGCCAGCCAACTGTCGTCACTATGTTCCGACCGCGGTGCCGGGCGCGCGAGCCGCTTTTCTTGCCTTGTCCAAGAAAAGGGGCAAAAAGAAGGACACCCCATGCCTTGGCCCTTCGGGCGCGCGGACCTCACGACGAGGCCCGCGGCCTCGTGAGCCTCGGACGGCTTTTCGGGGCCGGTTCGACGCGACCTCCTGTCGCGGCGAACCTCGAAGCGACATCCCTGTCGCTTCGCCCCGGCCGCCCGAGGCTCACGAGGCAAGGCATAACGGAGACGCACCCTTCAATCAGCCGCAGGCCAATGGCGAATAAACCCGCTGACTTTCCAGCCTCAGTGCCGCGAAAGCTCCAGGCACCCACCCAATCGGTTGAACAACTCGGCAAACCCCGGGAACGAGGTTTCGACGAACTGGCAGTCGTGGATGGTGACCTCGCCACGGGCCTTGAGCCCGGCGACGGCGAATGCCATCGCGATGCGGTGGTCGCCCTGCGCGTAGATGGTCGCCGACCCGAACGGGGTCGGCTCGCCGCGTCCCTCGATGATCATGCCATCGGCGGTCGGGGTCGCATCGATGCCGAGCTTCTGCAGGCCGTCGGCCATCACCGCGATCCGATCGGATTCCTTGACCCGCAACTCCTCGGCCCCGGTGAGCACGGTCCGCCCCGTCGCACAGGCCGCGGCGACGAAGATGACCGGGAACTCGTCGATCGCCAGCGGCACCAATGCCTCGTCGATCTCGATGCCGTGCAATGCGGCGCTCTTGACACGCAGGTCGGCCACCGGCTCGCCACCGACCTCGCGACGGCCCTCGATGCGGATATCCGCGCCCATGGCCTTGAGAATATCGATCACGCCGGTGCGGGTCGGGTTCAGCCCCACGTGGGTCAGCAGGATCTCCGAGTCGGGGACGATGCTCGCCGCCACCAGGAAAAACGCCGCCGAGGAGATGTCCGCCGGGACTTCCAGGCGACGCGCCTCCAGCCGACGTGTCGCCGGGTCGGCCTGTTCGATGCAGACGCGCGCGCCGTCACGCTTAACGCCCACACCCAGGCCAGAGAGCATGCGCTCGGTGTGGTCGCGCGTGGGGGCCGGTTCGGTCACACAGGTGGAACCCTCGGCGTAGAGGCCGGCCAGTAGCACGCAGGATTTGACCTGTGCACTGGCCATCGGCATCGCGTAATCAATCGCCTTGAGCGACTGCCCGCCGTGGATATTTAGCGGCGAACGCCCCTCGGGGCCGGAGTCGATGCGTGCGCCCATCGCAGCAAGCGGGTCGATCACCCGTTTCATCGGCCGGCGCGACAACGAGGCATCGCCCTCAAGCACCGTATCGAAGGCCTGCCCGGCGAGGATGCCGGACATCAGGCGCATCGATGTGCCCGAATTGCCGACGTAGAGCGGCTCTCCCGGCTTTTTCAAGCCATGCAAGCCGACACCCTCGATGGTCACCCGACCGGCTTCGGGGTCGGTGATGGAGACTCCCATGGCCCGAAAGCAGCGCAAGGTATTGAGACTGTCCTCGCCCTCGAGAAAACCACTGATCTCGGTAGTGCCCTCGGCCAGCGAGCCGAACATGATCGAGCGATGCGAAATCGACTTGTCGCCCGGCACCCGCGCCTCGCCCTCGAGCGTTTGAGCGGCGGTGCTGCGATAGATCAGGGAAGCGGGTTCATGAACTGCGGTCATGGCGCGGTCATCCGGGGTTGGACTGAAAAAGGAATGGGTTCGGGCCTATCGACGGTTCAGCGGCTGGTCTTGCCCGTCTCGCTGATTCCGTTGGCCTGACTGGCCCCGTTGGCCTCGTTAGCTTGGGCCACGGGATACAGGGCATCACGCACGGCCTTCGCCTCGTGGAAATAATGCTCGATCTTGGCGCCATCGGCGGACTCAAGCATGCCCCGCAGGGAGTCGAGCTCGGCTCGATAATGATCGAGCATCACCAGGATCTCGTCGCGGTTGTCGAGGCAAATGTCCCGCCACATGACCGGATCGGAGCTGGCGATACGTGTGAAGTCGCGAAAGCCGCCCGCGGCGTAGCGAAAGACCTCGTAGCGCTCAGCCAGTCGGGCGAGTGCCGAGACCATCGCGTAGGCGGCCGCATGCGGCAGATGGGACGTGGCGGCGAGCACGTGATCGTGATGGACCACGTCGAGCCGCTCGATACGGGCACCGGTCGCCTGCCACATCGCCTCGATGCGCGCGATGTCCTCGGCGCGGTTTTCCTCGATCGGTGTGAGGATCACGCGGTGACCGCGGTAGAGCTCCGCGGTGGCCGCCTCCGGCCCGCTACGCTCGCGCCCGGCAATCGGGTGCCCCGGGATGAATCGGGCCAGTTGCTCGGCCGACAGATGCGCCCGCGCCCGCTCGACCACCGCGCCCTTCACGCTGCCGCCGTCGGTGATCAACGCGCCATCCGGCAGGCAGCTCGCCAACTCGCCGAGCACCGCATCCATCGCCTTGACCGGCGTAGCCAGGAACACCAGGTCCGCCCCCTCGACCGCCTCGGCAATCGAATCGGCCGGCCGGTCGATCAGGCCGAGGCGCTCGGCGGCCAGGCGGGTGTCGAGTCGGCGCGAGTAGCCGACCACCTCACCTACCTCTCCCCGCTCGCGCAGGGCCAGGGCCAGCGAACCGCCGATCAGGCCGGTGCCGATCAGTGCCAGCCGGCGGAACATCATGCCGACGCGTCCTCGTCGGACAACCGGGCCAGCACGCGCTCAAGCGCGTCGATGGCACGGGCGTTCTGCTCCTCGGTACCAATGGTGATCCGCAACGCCTGCGACAAGCCGCCACGGGGTTCCATCCCACCCAGCGGTCGAACGATCACGCCCTCGCGCAGCAGGGCCTCGAAGACCCGCCCGGCGGCAAACGGCGTGATCACCGTGATGAAGTTCGCCCGGCTGGGGACGGTCTGCCAGCCGTTCGCCTCAGCGGCGGCTGTCCACTGGGCCAAGCCGATCCGGTTGACCTCCCGACTGCGGGCGATGAATGCGCCGTCCTCGAGCGCCGCCTCGGCACCACGCAGGGCGAGCGCGTTGACATTGAAGGGGTGACGCACCCGATCGAGCAGGCTGGCGATCGCCGGGTCACTGACGGCGAACCCCACGCGCAACGCGGCGAGGCCGAAAATCTTCGAGAAGGTGCGCGTGACGATTAGGTTCGGGTAGTGCGCGAGGAGCTCGATGCCATCCGGAAAGGCCGGGTCATCGACGTACTCGGTATACGCCTCGTCGAGCACCACGACCACCTGCGGTGGCACGGTATCCAGCAGCGCCCGAAGGTCGGCGGCCTCTACCCAGGTCCCGGTGGGATTGTTGGGGTTGGCAAGGAACAGCACGCGGGTGCGCTCGTCGACCGCTGCGGCCATCGCCTCCAGCTCGGCACCGAAAGGCATCTCCGGGTCGTCGGCCGGGCGCGCCGGCACCACCTTCGCCTCGGCACCGGCCGCCTGGGTGGCCAGGGCGTAGACGGCAAAGGCGTGCTCGGAGAACACGGCGTTGACACCCGGCTCGAGGTAGGCGCGAGCGACCAGCTCGAGCACGTCGTTCGAGCCGTTGCCCAGCGTGACCTGCTCCGGGTGGATGTCGAAGTGCGTGCCGATCGCGCGCTTGAGGTGAAAACCGCTGCCGTCCGGATAGACGTGCAGATCGGCAAGCGCGGCCTGGATTGCCTCGACGGCACGCGGGGACGGACCCAAGGGGTTCTCGTTCGAGGCGAGCTTGAGCACGTCACTGATGCCGTACTCGCGCGCGACCTCCTCGGCCGGCTTGCCCGGGACGTAGGGCCGGATGGCCGCGACACAGGCGCGCACCCGACCGAACGACAACGCGTTCTCGGCCTGGCCCATCATTCGCCTCCCGGCTGGCTGATGACCGGCACCGGGTAGGACCCCAGCACGCGCAATTGACCGCAATGGGGCCGCAACTGTTCGAGCGCGGCGGCCACCGCCGGCTCGTCACGATGACCGGCGATGTCGATGAAAAAGACGTAATCCCAGACACGGTCCCTGGCGGGACGTGACTCGATGCGCAGCACGTCGATACCGGCCTCGGACAGCGGCAGCAACAGCCGTGTCAGCGCGCCGGGCTCGTTGGTCACCGACAGCAGCAAAGCGGTCTTGTCGTTGTTCGAGGCCGCGACCGGCTCGCGACCAAGTACGGCGAATCGGGTGGTGTTCTGGACGTTGTCCTGGATGTTCGATGCGCGCACCACCAGCCCGTGACGCTCGGCGGCGAAGGCCGGGCCGATGGCAAACACCTCGGGGTCGGACGCCGCCTGCTGGGCGGCGGCGCTATTGCTGGCCACGGCCATGCGTTCGATGCCCGGGAAATGGGCATCGAGCCACTCACGGCACTGGGCCAGCGACTGGGCGTGCGAGACGATCACGCGCGGGGCGCCAGCCGCGTGGGGGTGCGCCATCAACTGCTGATCGATGCGCAGCGACACCTCGCCGCAGAGCAGCAGGTCGCTGCCGGCGAGTGAGTCGAGCGTGACCGAGACACTGCCCTCGGTGGAGTTCTCCAGCGGCACCACACCGTAGTCGACGCTGCCGGCGGCAACCGCCCGGAACACCTCGGGGATGCCCGGCTCGAACTGCAACCGGCCGCCGTGGCCGAAGGCCGCCACCGCGGCCAACTCGGAGAACGTGCCCGACGGCCCCAGGGTCGCGATCGCCAGCGGCCGCTCGTGGGCGAGGCAGGCCGACATGATCTCGCGAAACAGCCAGGCGACGGTGTCGTCGTCCAGCGGACCGGGATTGAGGTCGCGGATGCGGGAAAGCACCTGCGCCTCGCGCTCCGGCCGATAGAACGATTGCCCCGAATGATGCGCGGGATCGCGCTCCTTGATGAACGCGACCTGCTCGGCCAGGCGCGCACGCTGGCTGAGCAGGTCGAGAATCTGCCGATCGATCGAGTCGATCAGCACCCGCACCTCGTCCAGGCTCTCGGGCAATGCCGCGTCAGCCGCGGACTTGGCTGGTATGCCGCCCATGGGCCCGAACGGGGATCAGAGCAGGCGGAGGCGCAGAACGCCGTCGATGGCCGCCAACTCGTCGCGGGTCGCGGCCGGCACCTCGCGGTCGACGTCCAGCAGGGTGTAGGCCACCTTGTCGCGCGACTCGTTGACCAAATGCTCGATGTTCACGCCGGCCTTGCCGAGGATGTGCGAGATCTGACCGACCATGTCCGGGCGGTTGAGGTTGGCGATCGCGATGCGTTGCGCACCGGAGCGGGCCATCTGAACGTGCGGCATGTTGACCGCGTTCTTGATGTTGCCGTTCTCGATGTAGTCGCGCACCTGGTCGGCGACCATGACCGCGCAGTTGTCCTCGGCCTCGTCGGTGGACGCACCCAGGTGCGGCAGAGCCAGGCACTTGGGGTGGTTCTTGGTCAGGTTGGTTGGGAAGTCGCAGACGTAGGACAGGGCCTTGCCGTTGTCCAGCGCGTCGACCATGGCCTGCTCGTTGACGATACCGGCGCGGGCGAAGTTCAGGACCACGACGTTGTCCTTCATGAACGCCAGACGCTCGGCGTTGATCAGGTCACGGGTCGCATCGACCAGCGGTACGTGCAGTGAGACGAAATCGGCCTTGGCCAGAACCTCGTCGACGCTGCCCGCCTGATGGACGTCCGGCGACAACTCCCAGGCGCGCTCGACGCTGATGCCCGGGTCGAAGCCGATCACGCGCATGCCCAGCGCCTTGGCGGAGTTCGCCACGCGTACGCCGATCGCGCCCAGGCCGATGATGCCCAGCGTGCGACCCGGCAGCTCGAAGCCCTTGAAGTGCTTCTTGCCGGCCTCGGTCGCCTTGTTGATCTCCTCGTCGGAACCCTCGAGCTTGCGCGCGAAGTCCCAGGCCGGGCCGATGTTGCGGATCGACATCAGCATGCCGGCGATGACCAGTTCCTTGACCGCGTTGGCATTGGCGCCCGGGGCATTGAAGACGACCACGCCCTGCTCGGTCATCTTGTCCACCGGGACGTTGTTGACGCCGGCGCCGGCACGACCGATCGCCAGCAGCGAATCCGGCAGGTCCATGTCGTGCATCTTGGCCGAGCGGACCAGGATGCCGTCCGCGTCGTTCAGTTCCGCACCGATGTCGTACTGGTCGGTCGGCAGGCGCTCGAGGCCCTTGTTGGAGATGGCATTGAGGGTGTGAATCTTGTACATGACGGATTCCTTGAAAACAGTGGCTGACAGCGAGGCGAGCCAGGCTCAGCCGTGGCGCTTGGCGAAGTCGTTCATGAAGTGGATCAGGGCATCGACGCCGGCCTCGGGCATGGCGTTGTAGATGCTGGCACGCATGCCGCCGACCGAGCGGTGACCGTTGAGCGTCACCAGGCCCTGACGACCGGCCTCTTCGAGGAAGGTCTTGTCGAGCGCATCGTCGGCCAGCATGAACGGCACGTTCATCCAGGAGCGATACTGAGGCTCGACCGGGTTGCTGTAGAACGGATTGTCGTTGATAGCGGCGTAGAGCTTCTCGGCCTTGCGCTGGTTGATCTTGCCCATTTCCTCGAGACCGCCCTTGGCGAGCAGATGCTCGAACACCAGGCCCGCCATGTACCAGGCATAGGTCGGCGGGGTGTTGAACATGGAGTCGGCTTCCGCCTGGGTGGCCCAGTCGAGCATTGCCGGGGTGTTGTCGCGTGACTTGCCCATCAGGTCCTCGCGGACGATGACGATGGTCAGGCCGGCCGGGCCGATGTTCTTCTGCGCACCAGCGTAAATGACACCAAACTTCGAGACGTCGATCGGGCGCGACAGGATGGTGGAGGACATGTCCGCGACCAGCGGCACGTCACCGGTGTCGGGGATGTAGGGGAACTCGACGCCGGCGATGGTCTCGTTCGGCGTGTAATGGACATAGTCGGCGTCACTGGAGAACTTAATCTCTCCCTCGGCCGGCAGCGTGGTGAAGTTTTCCGGCTTGGTGTCGGCGACCACATTGACGTCGACGAAGCGCTTGGCTTCCTTGATCGCCTTGACCGACCAGTGGCCGGTGTTCAGGTAGTCGGCCTTGCCCGAGCCGTTGCCCAGGTTCAGCGGAATCGCGCCGAACTGAGTCGAGGCGCCGCCCTGCAGGAACAGCACCTTGTAGTTGTCCGGGATGTTCATCAGCTTGCGCAAGTTGGCTTCCGCCCGCTCGGCGATGCCGACGAAATCCTTGCCTCGATGGCTCATTTCCATGACCGACATGCCAGTGCCCTGGTAATCGACCATCTCGTCCCGCGCGCGGGTAAGTACCTCGGTGGGCAACATCGCCGGACCGGCGCTGAAGTTGTAAACGCGAGCCATGACTACTCCTGAACAGAAACGGAAAACAAGCGACCGGGCGAGCGTTCGCCTAGTCCATCATTCAATCGAAAACAGCCCGCAACGAGCGGGCTGATTGGGGTGGCAACGGCCACGGCGGAGATCACTCCCCCGCGTCCTGATCCTCGACTTCCTCGTCGCCCTCGTCTTCCATGGCCGCGACCGGCTCGACCTGAACCAGACACTCGTCCTTGCCCAGACGGATGAGGGTCACGCCCTGGGTATTACGCGACAGGGAGGAAATCTGGGACACCTCGGTGCGCACGAGTGTACCGCGGTTCGAGATGAGAATCACCTCGTCGGACTCGCGCACCAACACCGCGCCGACCAGCTCGCCGTTGCGCTCACTGGTGTTGATTGCGATCACGCCCTGCCCGCCCCGGTTGTACACGGGGAAGTCGTCGGTGGGGGTGCGCTTGCCATAGCCGTGCTCGGTGGCCGTGAGCACCTCGCCTTCGTCGACCACGATCAACGAGACCACGAACTGCTTGTCCTGCAGGCGAATACCTCGCACACCTGCCGCGGTACGACCCATCGACCGCACGTCTTCCTCGGCAAAACGCGTCGCCTTGCCGGCGTTGGAGAACAGCATGATCTCGCGGGATCCATCGGTCAGCGCCGCGCCGATCAGCCGGTCGCCTTCGCGCAGATCGATGGCGATGATGCCGGCCTGACGCGGACGGGAGAAGTCGACCAACGGCGTCTTCTTCACCTGGCCATTGCGCGTGGCGAAGAAGATGTAGTGATCGTCGACGAACTCGCGGATCGGCAGCATGGTGTTGATGTGCTCGCCGTCCTGCAGCGGCAGGACGTTGACCACCGGCCGACCACGCGCGCCACGGGCACCCTGCGGCAACTGGTAGACCTTGCGCCAGTAGACCCGGCCGAAGTTGGTGAACATCAGCACCCAGGCGTGGGTGCTGGCCACCAGCAACTGCTCGATGACATCCTCGTCCTTCATGCGCGTCGAGGCCTTGCCTCGGCCACCGCGCCGCTGGCTACGGTAATCGGTCAGTGACTGGGTCTTGATGTAGCCCTCACGAGAGAGCGTGACCACGCGGTCTTCCTCCGCGATCAGATCCTCCATCGAGAGGTCTTCGTAGTCGACGATGATCTCGGTGCGACGCGCATCGGCGTACTCATCCCGGATCCGCATCAGCTCTTCGCGGATGACCCGCATCAGGCGGCCTTCCGAGCGCAGGATATCGAGCAGGTCGATGATGCGTTCGAGGAGGTTGGCGTATTCCTCGACGATCTTGTCCTGCTCGAGACCGGTGAGTCGGTTGAGCCGCATCTCGAGAATGGCCTGGGCCTGCTCGGTCGACAGCCGATAGCTGCCGTCTTCCTGCAGGCCGAACGCGTCGCCCAGCGCCTCGGGACGCGAGGCGGCGGCATCGGCCTTCTCGAGCATGGTGCGAACCACGCCGGACTCCCAGGTGCCTTCGAGCAGCTTGATCTTCGCCTCGGCCGGGGTGGGCGCCGCCTTGATCACGGCGATCATCGGGTCGATGTTCGCCAGGGCCACGGCCAGACCCTCGAGGATGTGGGCCCGATCCCGCGCCTTGCGCAGATCGTAGATGGTCCGCCGGGTAACGACTTCGCGGCGATGACGCAGGAAGACATTGAGGATTTCGCGCAGGCCGACGGTGCGCGGCTGGCCGTCGATCAGCGTGACCATGTTGATGCCGAACACGCTCTGCAACTGGGTCTGCTGGTAGAGGTTGTTCAGGAGCACGTCGGGCATCTCGCCACGCTTGCACTCGATCACGACGCGCATGCCATCCTTGTCGGACTCGTCACGCAGTTCGGCGATACCGTCGATCTTCTTCTCGCGCACCAGTTCGGCAATGCGCTCGATCAGGCGCGCCTTGTTGACCTGGTACGGCAGCTCGGTGATCACGATCGAAGTGCGATCGGTCTTCTCGCTGTCCTCGAACCCGGCGCGGGCACGCATCACGCAGCGGCCACGACCCGTGAGGTAGGCATCACGCAGGCCGGCCGCGCCATTGATGATGCCGGCGGTCGGGAAGTCGGGGGCCGGCACGTACGCGAGCAGGTCGTCGTCGTTGATCGCCGGGTCGTCGATCATCGCGACGGTGGCGTCGAGCACCTCGCCGAGATTGTGTGGCGGAATATTAGTGGCCATGCCCACCGCAATGCCCGACGAGCCGTTGACCAGCAGGTTCGGGAACTGGGCGGGCAGGACCTGCGGCTCGGATTCCGAACCGTCGTAGTTGTCGATGAAATCGACGGTTTCCTTGTCGATGTCGGCGAGCAGCTCGTGGGCGATCTTCGCCATGCGCACTTCGGTGTAACGCATCGCGGCCGGGGCATCGCCGTCGACCGAGCCGAAGTTGCCCTGGCCGTCGATGAGCATCTTGCGCATGGAGAAATCCTGCGCCATGCGCACCAGCGCGTCGTAGACCGCCGAATCCCCGTGCGGGTGATACTTACCGATGACGTCACCGACGACACGCGCGGATTTCTTGTAGGGCTTGTTCCACTCGTTGCCCAGCTCGCGCATGGCGTAGAGGACGCGGCGGTGTACCGGCTTGAGGCCGTCTCGGGCATCCGGCAGCGCACGCCCCACGATCACGCTCATGGCGTAATCGAGATAGGACTGCCGCATCTCGTCTTCGAGATTGACCGGGAAGATTTCTTGAGCGAACTGAGTCATTCGAGTGTCCTGGTACCCACGAGTGTCCTGATTCAACGGCGCGATCTTTTCGACCGCTGCAGCGAGGCGAGAAGGCAACTACCTTCGAGCATCGCTCCCGCCGGGTCACCGCAACCCCGCGAGACCGCCACAGAGCCCTTGTGGCTGCGGTCGGATGGGGGTGCCGGCAAACCGCGCTATCGTACCACAGAGCGCCCCTTGCAGGGCTGCCCCAGCCGGCTCGTCAGTCGAACAGGCGCGCAACCCCGGCTCGATCCGGGCGATGCACCACCCCGGCCTCGGTAACCAGGGCATCGATCAGCCCGGCCGGCGTGACATCGAAGGCCGGGTTATAAACATCGGCCCCTTCGGGGGCCACCGGCCGTCCCGCGATTTCACTTACCTCGGATGCCGGCCGCTGCTCGATCTCGATCGCCCCGCCTTCCGGGCAGTCGCGATCGATCGTCGAACGCGGCGCGACCACCATGAACTTCACGCCATGATGTCGTGCCAGCACGGCCAGCGCGTACGTGCCGATCTTGTTCGCCACATCGCCATTTGCCGCGACCCGATCGGCCCCCACGATCACCCAGCTCACCTGACCGGCGGCCAGCACGCTCGCCGCGGCGCTGTCACAAATAAGGCGGTAGGGAATCGATTCCTGCTGCAACTCCCAGGCCGTCAGCCGCGAGCCCTGCAGCCAGGGACGGGTTTCGTCCACATACACCCCTTCCAACCGCCCGGCCGCCCAGGCATCGCGGACCACACCCAGCGCCGTGCCCTGCCCCGCGGTGGCCAACGCGCCGGTATTACAATGAGTAAGCACCCAGCCCCGATCGGCGCCGGGATCGATCAACCCCGCCCCCAGCTGACTCATGGCGAGATTCGCCTCGACGTCACGCGCCTCGATGGATTGCGCCTCGTCAGTCAAACGACGCAGCCGTTCGTCACGCTCCAGCGATTCGACCGAACGCAGGCAGGCAACCATGCGATCCAAGGCCCAGACCAGATTGACGGCCGTCGGACGCGCGGCGGCCAATTCGCGATAGGCTGACCCAAGCGTCGTCGGGGTGAGCTCGTCACCCCGAGCAATCGCCGCGTGCGCGGCCAGCAAATAACCATAAGCCGCCGCCACCCCGATGGCAGGCGCCCCGCGCACCGCCATCTCCCGTATCACTTTTGCCACGCACGTTGCGCCTGAACAACACAGCCATTCGACCCGGTGAGGCAAAAGCCGCTGGTCGAGGACATGCAGCCGTTTGTCCTTGTATTTCATCGTCTTAAGCAAAACAAACCCCCACTCCAAGATACGTCGAAATCACCAACGGACACTCCTTCCACCCAGGGGTGCAACCACCCCTGCTCGATCTTGATACCGATTTACGCAATCAATCGGCGCTATTTTTGCACTTTGCCGGAAGGGGCGGCTACTATCCGGGTGAGATTCAACCCATGTCGGACCTGAATCGCGCTATTCCTAGCGACTCTAAAAAGTCATCTCTGACCTCAAAGAAACAAGGAGATTTCACAGATGAAGAAATTGACCGTGATCGCTGCCTCCGTTGCAGCCACGTTTGCCTTCTCTGGCCAAGCCCTCGCCGGGGGTAATTCCCCGTACGTGTTTAACAGCAGCGGCGACCCGGTAATGACCGGCCATGGCACCTGCCTGTACAACAATCACGGTACGCTGAACAGCGAAACCGCGATTGAAGCGTGCAACCCGGAACTGATCGTCCAGGCCAAGCCGGCGCCGAAGCCGATCGTCGAGCCGGCTCCGGCACCGGAGATGAAGACCATCACCCTCGAGGCGGACACCTACTTCGACTTCGACAAGTCGAACCTGAAGCCGGAAGGTAAAAACACCCTGAACGCGCTGGTCCGCGACATGGGTGACCTGAACGCCGTCGCGAACATCGAAGCGGTCGGTCACACCGACAGCATCGGTACCGACGCGTACAACCAGGGCCTGTCCGAGCGTCGCGCCGCGACCGTCAAGAACTACATGGTTGACCAGGGCGTTCCGAGCAACCGGATCGAGACCCAGGGCATGGGCGAATCGAACCCGGTCGCCACTAACCAGACCCGTGAAGGTCGCGCCCAGAACCGTCGCGTTGAAATCACCGTACAGGGCACTGCCCAGTAAAGCGTTTCCAACGCCTGACGTAAAAAACACCGCCTTCGGGCGGTGTTTTTGTTTGCGGCTCGCTAACATACCCACCCGAAGCGAACGAGAGGGTGCCCAGACAGGACACCCAATCCCCTCCTTCCACCCAAAACGCACGATAATGCAAATCAGAGAGGGACCGTGATGGAAGAAGCAGGCTTTTTCTCCCTGTATATATTGCCCTGGATCATCAAGATCGTAATTGCCGTCGCCATCGCCGTCGGCGGCTACTTCATCGCCACGGCCGGCAGCCCCTGGCTGGCCAGGCTCATGGGGCGCGGCGGCCTCGACCAGATGCTGGTGGGGTTTGTCGTCGCCCTGGCACGCACCGCGTTCCTGCTGTTCGTCGCCATTGCCGCTTTGTCGCAGCTGGGCCTGGACACGACCTCGCTCGTTGCCCTGGTCGCCGGCGCCGGCATCGCCGTTGGCTTGGCACTGAAAGACTCGCTGGGCAACTTTGCCGCCGGGGTAATGGTGCTGATTTTCCGTCCATTCAAGGCCGGCGACTTCATCGTCTCTGAGGGGCTGATGGGCACCGTCAACGAGATTGGCATCTTCCACACCCGAATGAACACGCCCGACAACGTCGAACTGATCGTGCCCAACGGCCAGCTCTACGCCTCGGCGATCACCAACTACAGCGTGCGCGATACCCGTCGCCTGGATCTGGCGATCGGCATCGACTATGCCGACGACATCGCCAAGGCCAAGGAATTGATCATGCGTGTGTTCGAGAACGACGAGCGCGTCCTCAACTACCCCGCTCCGGCCGTGCTGGTCGACCAGTTCGGCGCATCGAGTGTCGACCTGCTGGCACGTCCGTGGATTCGCTCGGCCGACATGCCGACGATCAAGTCCGACCTGCAACAGCAGATCAAGGAAGCCTTCGATGCCAACGGCATCACCATCCCGTTCCCGCAGATGGTGGTGAGCTCGGTCGAACCCGGCGACGAGAAATAAGAGGCTCCTGGCCGGCCGCTCGCACCGGGAAAGCCCCGCGGACCGCGGGGCTTTCTTTTGCTCGCCAGGGACAGCTAGGGACAGCCCCCGGGGACAGCCCCCCGGGCGCGACGGGTCAGTTATCTGACCTCCAGCGTATCCGCCGCCCATACCGCCACGCCACCCCGGGCCGAGACGGCGCTATCGTCGTCCAGCAAGCGCTTGGTGGAATCAGCGCCACCGGCACCCTGCACGAAGACAAGGAAAGTGTCGTTTCCTTCCAACGCATTCACCCGCGTGTTATGAATATCACTCGGCATGTTAGCCGTGCCTTCGCCCAACAGACCGTTGTGATCGGCCAGGGCCACGCCCCGACGACTGGAAGGCCGCGGAAAAGCCAGGAAAGCGGGCGCGATGGGCCCTCACCTCGATCATGATGTTGCCTTCTCAAGCAGTCACCTTGTATCGACGCATGGGAATATAAACCGGTTCTTAGCCATGCGCTCGCGTTGACTACACCTTGCGGAAAGTTCCGCGCCGCCGACCCGACGGTCCAGCCGACCACGCGGCTCGAGGGGCAACTCGCGGCAGGACCGGTAGCGACAAACCGGGAAAGGACGACTGGACCGTTTTCACTGGAAGACCTATCAGGCAGGAGGCCCTAGATGTTCCGTCGATCGACGAAGCAAAGTGCCGAGGCGCCCGCATGCCCACTGGGCAACCACTGGCTGCTGGCCATGACCCTCAGCCTGACACTGCTTGGGGCAGCTGGTGGCTACCTGTGGGGAGCGAACGCCGTCATGCAGCAGGCCGACGAGAAGGCCGCTCAACTCGCGCGACAGTGGAGCCCGGCCCTTAGTGCTTTCTTCTCGCGCCACGCCGTCCTTCCACAAGCGCTCGAACTACTGCCCCGCATCCAGAGCACCCCGACCGCCGCCTCGCCGGCATCCGCCAACCCCTTTCTCAGTCAGCTCGCCGAGCGATTCGACCTAGATTCCCTCTACGTGATTCGCCCCTCGGGAACGACCGTGGCCTCGAGCACCGAGAGCTTCATCGGCGAGAACTACGCCTTCCGCCCCTACTTCCAGAACGCCATGGACGGCCGGACCACGATTTACGCGGCCCTGGGAAGCACGTCCAGCGAACCGGGCTACTACGTCGCCGGCCCCATCCGTGCGGACGACCGTATTGCCGGCGTTCTGGCAATCAAGGTGCGCTCTTCCTCCATCGGCGAGCTCCTTCCCCCGGAAGCCGACAGCGTCGACTGGGCCCTCTCTGACGAGCATGGAGTGATCTTCGCCGCCTCACGCGATGAGTGGCTGCTCCAGAGCCGTCACCCCCTTTCCACCACCACCCTTGAACGCCTAAACGAGGAGCGCCGCTATCCGGGCATCGATCCCGCTGTCATGCCAACGCCCTATCAAACCCGCCCCGAGACCGACGCCCACCCGCTCCTGATGCTGCCAGCCAATTACGTCGGCGTCGCCACGACGCCGATCTCGGGAACCAACTGGCGACTCACCTTCTTCACCTCCACTCGCACGTCCGCGACATTCGCCCTGATCTACGCCGCCCTGGGCGGAATCATCGTCCTGGCCATCTCACTTACGGGCGTGGTACTGGCACTCCGCGAGGCGAATCGCTCACAGATGCTTCGCACCGCGGTGCGCGATCCGCTGACCGGCCTGTTTACACGGCTATACATGAAGGAGGCGATTCCACCGCTGGTCGCCATGCACGTTCGGCATCCCGACCAGGGATTCACGATGGTCATGCTCGACATCGATCACTTCAAACGGGTCAACGACCATCACGGCCACCTCGCGGGCGACCGGGTGCTTGCCCATATCGGCAAGATCGTGCGCGAGCAGATCCGCGCCGGTGACATCCCGGTGCGTTACGGAGGGGAGGAACTGGCCGTCTTTCTGCCGGGAGAAGGGCTCGAGGAAGCCCGACAGTGTGCCGAGCGGATTCGGCAAGCGGTGGAGAAGACGGAAATCCGCGCCGGTCACTCGATGCTCAGCGTCACCATCAGCGCCGGGGTCGCCGTTCACCGGCAAGAAGAATCCCTGTCGGCGATAATCGGCCGTGCCGACCGAGAGCTATACTGCGCCAAGCAATCCGGCCGAAACCGCGTCTGCATCGAAGGCACCGCAGACACCCGGCCGGGATAGTCTCCGGGCGTGGCCACAAAAAAAAGCGCCTGCGGCACAAGCCGGCAGGCGCAATGGGTTCAGTCCGCTGACCCAGCGTATATGGCGGAGAGGCAGGGATTCGAACCCCGCGCCACTGGGTCAAACGCTCTTAAGCTGTTGTTTACACAGTATCAGGAAGGCCGGATTATGGCTGAATCTTTCCCAACACTTTCCCACGATCAATGAGGATCGACGTGCGGGCGCATCATGTGCGCGTGGATAGGCTGGAATCCGTGGGGGAGTCGGAAAACAGTAACTTCAGTAACCAAGGGCCAAAACGAGGCGCATGGTGTTGATTTGCAAAGGGTTTGATGGTTACAGAAAAGAGTAACTTATAGGTAACATGGTTACTCTTCCCAATGTAGAAGCGGCCTTATTTTTACTCGTTGCAAATCAACGCCTTGCGGCTGGTTACCTTTCTGGTTACTTCTAGGGCACCTTTTTTTGTAACCGTCAGCCTGTTCAATATCAGACACTTAGGCAGCAATTCCCGGCATGGTTACGCTTGTTACGCTTTTCCGATGCCCCACGGCTCCCACGGAGCCGAGCGTTTTCCCATTTTTTCCCCAGGAAAACCGGAGGTGCGGTGGGGTGCAGACTGCGCGCCGTGGGTTCCCGGGGGGCTGGCCTGGTCGGCAGGAAGGCGGCACGAAAAAGGCGGCCTTTCGGCCGCCGTGTTGGTGATCTGGCTGTTGTGACTGGTGGCGCGTCAGCGCATCACTGCTCTCGGCTGATGGTGTAGGGCCTCCAGCGGAACACCTCCTCGCCCAGCCAGTCGTTGATCTCGGTGACCCTGGTCTGGATGGGCTCGATCTCATTGGTAGCGAACACCTGGGCGGCGGTCTCGGCCGATCCGAAGCCGGCGGTGTTGGTGGGCACGATCCCCATCAGCTGCGGGGGTACCCGGTGAGCTGCCAGAACATCGTCCCGAGCGACCGTCTTGATGTTGAAGAACTCGTCCTTCGCGGCGACCTCGGAGACCGGGATCAGCTGGATGCCATCCTTCTTACCCCCGGGGGCATGCATGAACAGGTTCTTGAAGTTGCCCGGCCCCTTGCTGTCCTTCAGCGCGGTGCGCAGCGAGTCGACGTCCTCCTGCTCGACCGACTCGTCATTCAGGTAGAGGATGAAGCCGGCGTGGCTGCCGTTCTTGTAATACTTGCGCCGGAACAGCGTGGCCGACTCGCTCAACCAGGCTGCCTGCAAACCGGACAGGTACTCCGGCAGCCCGTAGATCTCCTGATTGATGTCCGGCTCCATCAGCTGGAAGACCGTGTCGGGATCGAACTGATGCTCCTCGAACAGGTTCGGTACGAACCAGAACTCACCGGGGGCCCGTCCTCGCCGGGTGTACTTGGCCGGGCTGGCCCGCACCCGCGCTAGCCGCCCGCCTCGATCCAGCACCCGCTCCGGGTAGCAATTGCCGAAGACCAGGTAGTCCAGGAACAGCCGGGACGCATCCTGCCGGCTCAACGCCGGATGCGTCTCCAGCGTGTTCAGTAGGATGTTCCGCTTCACCAGCAACGCACTCGAATGGTGCGGGTTGGCCCGCATCGACTTGGCCAGGCCCTCGAACGACACCGGCGGCTCATACCATTCGCGGAACGACCACGCCTCGAGGTAATCCAGGATCCCCGGGCCATCCAGAATCGGCTCCGGATCGCCGAACGTGAAGGCCTCCATCTTCTTGCCCGTCGTCGTCTCGCTCATTAGGAAATCTCCATAGTTGATCGCTGACGCGACTCCCGCCCATCGAGCGGCATTGGCTCGAGCGCGTTCATCAGCGCCCAAGCCAGATCAGCGTGGCCGGAACGATCGCGCCCGGCCTGGTAGGTGATATTGGAGCCGGAGGCGGTTGCCGCCCGGCGAATGGCCATCAATGCCGCCGCGAGATCCGTGTCACCCGAATCCCACTGAATCTCATGCCGGTGCACCAGCCCCAGCAGCCGCTGGACCAGCCGGTTCTTCACCTCGATGCCGTAATGCAGCGCCTGGGCCCTGGGGAAGAACTGGCGCACCATCTGGAACACGCCCTCGCCCGACCCCGTCTTGTCGATGCCGATGTGCTGGACGTTGTATTTCTTGGTCAGCTTGTGGATCTGCTCCGCCTGGGCGTGGTACGGCAGTTTTCGCCAGCTGGCCTTCTCCAGCACCCGCGCCGGCCGGTCGCCCTGCTTCGGCGCGACCACGACCACCGAGCTCGCATCCTGCGACGGCGACGGGTCATACCCGATCCACACCGGCCGATCGCCGAAGGGCCGCACCATCAACCGGTTGAAATCCTCCCACTCGTCCCAGCTATCCACCCCGCACGGCTGCAGGATCGACAGCGGGAACACGCTCGATTCATCATCGATGAACTGGCACATCAACAGCTGCGCGTAGGCCTCGGGCGAATACTCCCGCCGCAGCTCATCCAGATTGAACAGATCGCAGCCCCCGGCGATGGCATCCTCGATCGTCACCACCTGTCGCCACTGCCCATCCGGGTCCAGCCGACCGCCGGCCAGCGCCTTATTCGACACATCCAGCGTGATCCGCTCGCGCTCCGCCCGGCCCTGGTTGAAATGCTCGCCCGTCCAAAACGGATAGGCCTCATGCGTCACCGCGCTGGGCGTACTGATGTACGTCTTCGTCCAGCGCTTGTGCATCGCCATGCCGCTGGCCACCTTGTTGAAGGTCTCGAAGCCAGGGATCCAGAAATACTCATCCATGTACACGTGGCCGTGGTACGACTGCGCCGTGCGCGCATTGGTACCCAAGAACATCAACTCCGTCTGCCCGGCATCCGTGCGAATCGCCAGCGGCGAATCCAGCCCGCCCGCCAACTCCACGCCGGTCGCCTCGCGCACCCACTGAATGATGTAGCCGCGGAACACCTGCGCCTGCGCCTTTGACGCCGACATGAAGATGCTCGGGTCCCCGTCATCGATCGCCCGCATAAACGCCTCGCGGGCGAAGTACCAGGTCGCCCCGATCTGGCGTGACTTGAGCAGGTTGCGGATCCGCTGGTCATGCTGCTGGTACCAGGCCGCCTGGTAATCGAACAGCTCATCGCGGAACGACTCGCGCAGCGTCTCGAGGTGCTCCGGTGCCAGAAAGTTGCGCTTCGGCGACCCACCCTTCGGCTCGCCCGCGTTGCGGCGCTTCGGGTTCAGGTCCCCTTCCAGCCCCGTCTCCTGGTAACGCTTGATCCGTGTGGTTTGCGCCAGCGCCCGCAGTAGCTGGTCCAGCTCCTTGAACTCCGCGTTGCTCTTCTTCGGCTTCATCAGCAGCTGGTGGTAGCGGTACCGAGTCGTGTCCTCGATCTGCCGGATGACACCCCAGTCATCCCAGCCTTCCGACTTGCGCGCGTCATAGAGCGTGAACTTGTTCAGCCCCAGGTGCTCCGCGATCTGCGGGATACGCCACCCCATGAAATACAGCGCCCGCGCCATCACGCGGGGTTCGTGCGCATGCGCGTCGGTCAGCGGTGACGGTGTCGTCTCGGTCATGCGCCCGATGTTACGGACGGCCATGGCCTGCATCGCGCCACCCCCAGTCACTTAGGCACTAACTGACCGCTAACGCGTTGAAACGGCAGGACTATCCGAACAGCATCAAAGCCAGCCACCAACGACGAGGCACAAGCCCATGAAATTCCACCGCGTAGCCGTCTCCGGCAAGACCATCGACGGCCGGGAGATCACCCCCGACCAGATCAATCAGATGGCCGAGACCTACAACCCCGAGACCTACGGGGCCCGCATCTGGATGGAGCACCTGCGCGGCATGCTCCCCGACAGCCTGTTCCCCGCCTACGGTGACGTCACCGCCGTCGAGGCACGCGACTGGAAAGACCCGTCCAGCGGCGAGACCAAGCGCGCGCTCTACGCCTCCATCGACGCCCTGCCGGAACTCAAGGCCGCCGCCGCCAAGCGCCAGAAGGTCTACTTCTCCATCGAGATCGCGCGCAACTTCGCCGACACCGGCAAGGCCTACCTGATGGGCCTAGCCATGACCGACAGCCCGGCGAGTCTCGGCACCGAGATGGCCGCCTTCTCCGCCGCCCACCGCGACGAGTTCGACGGCGACATGCCCGACAGCCTCTACTCCCGCGGCATCGAGGCCGACGCCCTGTTCAACGACGAACAGGACCACGGCGCCGGTGACGGCAAGCAGGACAAGCCCGGCGTGCTGGCCCGAGTCCGCGAACTCTTGAGCCGCCAGACCCGCAACGACGAGTCCCGGTTCGCCGACATCACCCAGGCGGTCGAACTGCTCGCCGAGCAGGTGCGCGACTCTCGCGACTCCGGCGCCCAGGCCGGCGAGGCCCTATTCGCCCAGATCGAGCAGCGGCTCGAAAAAATCGAAGGGTGGCAAGACAAGATCGACACCCTCACCCAGCGCGTCGACAGCATCGAGCGCGAGGAAAGCCCCAACCATCGCCACCGCCCACCCGCCAACGGCGGCAGCGGCCGCGCCGTAACCGACTGCTGACCCGGAGAGCCACATGAAGAACACGACCCGCACCGCCTTCAACGACTTCAAGGCCCAGATCGCCCAGCTCAACGGCGTGCCCGATGCCTCGACCAAGTTCGCCGCCTCCCCGGCCGTCGAACAGACCATGATCAACAAGATGCAGGAGTCCAGTGACTTCCTGCGCCGGATCAACATCATGGGCGTCGACAACCAGCAGGGCGAAAAGCTCGGCCTGGGCGTGGGCAGCACCATTGCCGGCACCACGGACACCAGCGCCTCCGATCGGGCCACCACCGACCCGACCAATCTGGACACCGACGGGTACATGTGTACCCAGACCAACTTCGACACGCACCTGACCTACGGCAAGCTCGACGCCTGGGCCCACCTGCCGGACTTCCAGCGGAAAGTGCGCGACCAGATCCTGCAGCGCCAGCGCCTCGACCGGATCATGATCGGCTTCAACGGCACCAGCCGCGCCGCCACATCCGACCGGGCCACCAACCCGCTGCTCCAAGACGTCAACAAGGGCTGGCTGCAGAAGCTGCGCGAGTTCGACACGGGCAGCAACGTCATGGACGAAGGCGGCACCGCCGGCGAGATCCATGTGGGCGCCGCCGGCGACTACGCCAACCTCGACGCGCTGGTGTTCGACATCGTCAACAGCCTGATCGACCCGTGGTACCGCCAGGACACCGGACTGGTCGCCATCCTCGGCCGCGGCCTGATGGTCGACAAGTTCTTCCCGCTGATCGAGAGCCACGGCGACACCCCGACCGAGTCCAACGCACTCGACATGATGATGTCCGCCAAGCGCATCGGCGGCCTGCAAGCCGTCCAGCTGCCGTTCTTCCCGGATCGAGCCGTCGCGGTCACCCGCCTCGACAACCTCTCGATCTACCTGCAGAACGGATCGACCCGCCGCGCGATCATCGACAAGCCCGAGCGCGATCGCATCGAGGACTACCAGTCCGTCAACGAGGCCTACGTCATCGAAGACAACGGCGGCATGGCACTGGCCGAGAACATCAAGTTCACCAGTGACGGCGGCACCACCTGGGCCTAAGCCCGGGGTGTCCTAACGGAGACTGAATCATGGTCATGACACCCGCACAACGGCACGTCATCCGTCGACGGGCACAGTCCGACAGCTCGGGCACCAAGCCCCGCGCCCGGGCCAGCCAGTTCGACCTGATGCGCGCCCAGCTCGCCGAGCATCGCCGCTCGCTCAAGGGCATCCAGTCCGTCGAGCGCAAGGCAGATTTCAAGCGTGACTTCCTGCAGGAATACGCCCCCTACGTCGAGACCGCGCTGGAATCCGGCGAACCCATCGACGAGATCGTCAGCACCGTCATGGTCTGGCGCATCGACACCGGCGACTTTGCCGGCGCCCTGCCGATCGCCGAGGCGATGATCGAACACGGCGGCGAAATGCCGGACGGCTACCAGCGCAACGCCGGCACCGTCATCGCCGAAGACCTCGCCAACGCCTTCCTCAAGCCGGGCGACGACGAGACCGAGCGCCCCGCCCTCGACCTGCTCGAGCGCGTCGGCGAGATCACCGGCGAGATCGACATGCCCGACCCGGCCCGCGCCAAGCTCCACAAGGCCATCGGCTACGCCCAGCGCGAAGCCGGCCACCTGGAGCCGGCCCTGGGCAATCTCGAACGCGCCCTGCAGCTCAACAGCCGCGTGGGTGTGAAAAAAGACATCGAGCGTTTGCAGCGCGAGCTGAAAAACGCCTGATCCCGAGTGCACCACGCACCGGCGGCCCGCCGGCAACCCCGAGTGTCCTCCCGGGGCCACTGCCGGCGAATCCCCGCCGACCCACAACGAGGTGAGACGTGAGTTTTGACGCCACCGGACTGCCAACCGCCAACTCCGCCGACGAGATCATCCAGGCGGCCGGCGACTTCTGGCCCGAGATCACGCTCGCCAAATTCCGCGAGGCCGCGCGGGTCGACCACACCATCGACGACCCGCGCAGCGCCTACCAGCTGCGGATGGCCGTCGCCCACATCAACCGGCAACTCGCCCCCTTCCGCGAGGACCGAGAGATGGACGGCGACACCGGCCTGGGCCAGACCGACGCCCTCTACTACCAGGCCGCCGTCCACCACCACGCCAAGGCCCGCCTGCTAGAGAAGTACCGCGACGTCGACTCCCGACGCGTCGGCAACAGCACCGCGCGAGACCCGCAGGCACTGGACGAACGCGTCAACACCGAGTGGCGCGAAGTGCGCAACAGCCTGTCCGCCCTGCGCGGCCGGCCCCTGGCCACCGTTGAACTGATCTGATGTATGTCGCACGCACCACGCAATCGGACACCGTCGACCAGCTCTGCCTGCGCGTGCACGGCCGGCTCGCCCCCGGGATCGTCGAGGCCACGCTCGAGGAAAACCGGGGGCTCGCGGATTACGGCCCGCTGCTTCCGGCCGGACTCGAAGTCCGCATTCCCGACCTGCCCGACCCGCAGGACACCCGCATCCAGCTTTGGGACTGACATGACAGAGCCAGCATCCAGCATCGCAGGCTTTCTCGGCCTCAAACACGCCGCCCTTATTGCCGGCGCAGCCGGCGCCGTCATCAGCCTGCGATACATCGACGACTTGAGCATGTTCGGCCGCGTACTCGCGGTGATCACCGGCACCCTCACCGCCGGGTACCTGTCGCCGGCCGCTGGTCAGTGGCTCGACGTATCGCAACCGACCGAGAACGCCATCGCTTTCGTCCTCGGCCTGACGGCCATGAACGCGATCCCCGGGCTGCTCAAGCTGAGCGAGAAGTTCGCCGCCGACCCGCTGTCGTTCATCCGCGCCCCGCATAACCGCCGGAGAAAAGACTGATGGACATCCGATACCTCGTCGTTCATTGCAGCGACAGCCCCAACGGCCGCGACGACTCCGCCGCCGACATCCACCGTTGGCACCTAGATCGCGGCTGGTCCGGCATCGGGTACCACGCCGTGATCCGTCGCGACGGTGGCGTCGAGATGGGCCGCCCGCCGTACTGGCAAGGCGCCCACGTGCGCAAGCACAACGACGAAGCGCTTGGCGTCTGCCTGATCGGCACGGACGCTTTCACCCCCGAGCAGGTCGACGCGCTCGAGTCCCTGTTGCTTGCCTGGGGCTCGGTGCATCCGGACGCGCTGGTCGTCGGCCACCGGGATCTCGATGACCGCGGCAAGACCTGTCCCAACTTCGATGCGCACGCCTGGTGGGTGGCGCGCCAAAAAAAGCAGATCGACTGAAAGGGGTATCGCTTATGAACTGGTCAGACGTTGGGAACCTGGTCGGCAAGGCCGCGCCGCTGGTCGGCACCGCCCTGCTGGGCGCGCCGGGTGGCGCAATCGGTGGGCTGGTCGCCTCCGTGCTGGGGGTGGACAACACCCCCGATGCGGTTTACGAGGCCATCCAGGCCGATCCGCAAGCGATCGAGCGCCTCAAACGCATGGAAATCGACCACGCCGAAGAGATGCGGCGGCTCACCCTCGAGTCGGAGACGAACCGCCTGACCGAGATCAACAAGACCATGCGCGCCGAGTACCAGGCCGACGGCTGGTACAAGTCCGGCTGGCGCCCTGCCATCGGCTGGAATCTCGCGCTGTCGTTCGGCGGCCTGTCGGCGGCGCTCGTCTACGCGATCGCCAAGGACCCGACGCTGGTTTCCGACCAGGCGTTCACCGGCATGCTGGTTTGGCTGTTCGTCACGATGGCCTCGATCCTCGGCGTCAACGTCTCCAAGCGCAGCCAGGACAAGCAGATTGCCGCCGGCCAGCAGCCCTCCAGCATCCTGGGCTCCCTTCTGGGGCGGGTGAAGAAATGAGCGACGCCATCGACCGCGCCACAAAGGCCCTCAAGGGCGGGGGCGAAAAATCGTGAAACACATCCATGACAAGGCTTCTGACCTAGCCGAGCAACGCCGGCAAGAGTCCATTGAGGCGCATCGCAACAGGGCCGAATCCGGCCCGAAGGCCACCGGCTACTGCCTCAACTGCGAGGCCCCGGTGGAAAAGCCGCGCCGCTGGTGTGACGTCGAATGCCGTGACGACTGGGAGCGCTACACGTGAAAAAGCTGCTCGGCCTGCGCGATCACATCCTCGAACTCACCGGCATCAGCACCGAGACCCTGTCGGTCTACGCATCCGACGGCCGGCTGGTCGGTACCGCCCAGAACGCCTTCGAATACCGCTACCAGGGCGAGGTAACCATCACCGAGTACAACGGCCAGGCCGACAACGTCCTCTGGCCGATCTACGCCTGGGTGCGCGACCACCAGCCCGACATCAGTTCGGACGATCTCGAGTTCGAGGTCGACCTGCTCGACCACGAGGGCGTGGATCTCGCCGTGCGCATCCCGCTGACCGAGGCCGTCCGCCGCGACCCAACCACCGGCGGATTCACCCACTGCGATCCGGTCGAGCCCGCCGACCTCTACGGGCCGCACCCGACCGTATGAGCAGCCGCCGCATCGACGCACTCGAACCGTGGATGGCGCAGATCCTCAACGCCGCCGGTCCCGGTACGCGCCGCAAGCTCTCCAAGCGCATCGCCACCGACCTGCGTCGCAGCCAGGCCGATCGCATCGCCCGGCAGGAGGAGCCAGACGGCACCAGCTACCACCGCCGCCGCATCCAGCTGCTCACCAAGACAGGCCGCATCCGCAAGCGCCAGGAAATGTTCAAGAAGCTGCGCACCTCGCGGTTCCTCAAGCTCAAGGCCACGGCCAGCCGGGCCACCGTTGGCTTCGATGGCCGTGGCCGCACCTCCGATATTGCCCGCGTGCACCAATACGGCCTCAAGGACCACCCGCAGGAGCCCGGCCCGCTGGTCCGCTACCGCCAACGCAAGCTGCTCGGCTACACGGACGAGGACCGCGACCGCATCGCCAACACCATCCTCGACGCGGTCACGCCCGACTGACCGACAAGCGGCAACGCCCGTCAAGTCAGTCAGGCGCTAACCGACCGAGACCCACCTACCCAGCCGCGCCCACGCGGGCGACCATGGACGCCATGCAGAACGCCGAGATCAATCGCCGCCTCGAGAACCTGATCCGCCTGGGCACCGTCGACCAGGCGGACTATGCGAGCGCGCGGCTGAAAGTCCGCATCGGCGAGCTGGTGACCGGCTGGCTGCCGTGGCTCACCCACCGCGCCGGCGGTGATCGCAGCTGGTGGGCGCCGGAAGTCGGCGAACAAGTCGTGCTGCTCTCCCCGGGCGGGGATCTCGCCCAGGGCATCGTCCTGCCGTCGCTCTACCGCGACGCCCACCCGGCACCCGGCACCGACCCGGCCAAGCACACCACCCGGTACCAGAACGGCACCGAGGAAACCCACGACCGCGCCGCCCAGCACTACCACCTGAACGTGCCCGCCGGCGGCAAAATCACCCTGCAGGTCGGCAACACCACGCTGGTCCTCGAGGACGGGCAGACCAAGCTCACCACGCCGAAGCTCGTGGTCGACTCGCCCGACAGCACCTTCACCGGCGACGTCACCGCCCAAGGCCTGCTCACCTATCTGGCCGGCATGATCGGCCAGGGCGGCGCCGGCGCGACGGCCAGCATCAGCGGCAGCGTCGACGTCACCGGTGGCGACGTCACCGTCGACGGCATCAGCAGCAAGCACCACACGCACCCGGGCGACTCCGGCGGCACCACGGGAGAGCCGCAATGATCACCGACCAGGGCATGAACCGGACCACCGGCGCCGCGATCGACGGCATCGACCACCTGCGCCAGTCGATCACCGACATCCTCACCACCCCGGTGGGCAGCCGGGTGATGCGCCGGGAGTACGGCTCGAGTCTATTCCGGCTGCTCGACCAGCCGCTCAACCAGGGCACGCTCGTGCAGCTCTACGCCGCCACCGTCGAGGCCCTGTCCCGCTGGGAGCCACGCCTGAACATTACCCGCGTGGCCGCCAACGACGCCCGGGCCGCCGCCGGCCATCTCGATCTGACCATCGAGGGCAGCTACCGGGGCACCCCGGTCACGCTCTCGGGCCTACCAATCACCACGGGGTCCTGACATGGCCGGAGGATTCACAGCCGTTGATCTCTCGCAGCTGGCATCGCCGGACGTCGTCGAGTCGATCGACTACGAGACCATCCTGTCCGCGATGAAGGCCGACCTGATCGCCCGCGACCCTGACCTCGAGGACACGCTGGCCCTCGAGTCCGAGCCGATCACCAAGCTGCTCGAAGTCGCCGCCTACCGCGAAACAATCCTTCGCCAGCGCGTCAACGAGGCATCCAAGGCCGTCATGCTCGCCTACGCCGCAGGCTCCGACCTGGACAACCTCGGCGCGCTGTTCGGCGTCGATCGCCTGCTGGTGGATGCTGGCGATCCGGACGCCATCCCGCCGATCCCGCCGACCTACGAGAGCGACAGCGACTTCCGCCGCCGCATCCAGCTCTCGCTGGAAGGCTTCTCGACGGCTGGGCCAGAGGGCGCCTACGTATTCCACGCCCTGTCGTCCGATGGCGACGTGCTCGACGCCAGCGCCACCAGCCCCAGCCCGGGCGCCGTCACCGTCACCGTGCTCTCGCGCACTGGCGACGGCACCGCCGACCAGACCCTGCTCGATGCCGTCGACAACGTCCTCTCCGCCGATGACGTCCGGCCGCTCACCGACGCCGTCACCGTCCAGAGCGCGACCATCCAGAACTACACCGTCGACGCCACGCTCTACTTCTACGCCGGCCCAGACCGCGCCGTCGTGCTCGCCTCCGCGCAGGCCGCCATCGACGACTACGTCGCCGCGCAGCATCGCCTCGGGCTCGACGTCACCCTCTCCGGCATCTACGCCGCGCTCCACCAGCCCGGCGTCCAGCGCGTCGAGCTCGCAAGCCCCGCATCCAGCATCGTCGTCGACCGGCAGACCGCCGCCTACTGCACCGCCACCAACCTGACCGACGGAGGCCTGGGTGAGTAACCGCGCCTCCCTGCTGCCGCCCAGCGCCACCCAGGCCGAGCGCGCCATCGAGCAGGCCACCGGCCGCCTCGAAGACGTGCCCACGCCCCAGCGCACGCTCTGGGACCCGGACACCTGCCCAGCCGCCCTGCTGCCGTGGCTCGCCTGGGCGCTCTCGCTCGACGCCTGGCAACCGTACTGGCCCGCGACCGTCAAGCGCGAACGCATCCGCAAGGCAATCGAGATCCAGCGCAAGAAAGGCACCGCGCGGTCCGTGCGCGACACGGTCGCCTCATTCGGCGGCGCGCTCTCGATCAAGGAATGGTGGCAGAACGACCCACCCACCGAGCCGCACACCTTCGACCTGCTGCTCACCGTCGGCGGTGACGTGCCCGCCACCACCGAATACCAGAACGACATCATCGACGAGGTCAGCCGCGTCAAGCCCGTGCGCAGCCATTTCACCCTCACCGCCGGGGTGAATGCCGACGGCGCCATCGCCATCGCCGGTGCCGCGCGGCTCGTCCAATACCAACGACTCTCACTGACCGAGGCCTGACCAATGGCAGTCACCATCACCATCACAGACGCTGGCCGCGCCGCCATCGTCAACGCCGAGAACACCGGCACCGATCCCGTCACCATCAGCGAGATCGGCCTGGGCGACGGCAGCTACACCATCGCACCGGACGCGACGGCCACCGCGCTCAAGGCCGAGATCAAGCGCCTGACCACCATCAGCGGCGAGATCGTCGCCGACGACACCTTCCACGTCACCGTCAAGGACGAAGGCAACGACGTCTACGACGTCACCGAGTTCGGCCTCTACCTTGCCGACGGGACGCTGTTCGCGATCTACGCCGTCACCAGCGGCAACATCATGCAGAAGGCCGCCGCCTCGAGCGTGCTGCTGGCCGTCGACATCATCCTCACCACCGTCAACGCCACCAGCCTGACCTTCGGCGATACCAGCTTCACCAACCCGCCGGCGTCGACAACCGTCCCCGGCGTGACCAAGTACGCCGATAACGCCCAGACGCAGACCGGCACAGCGGACAACCTCGCCGTCACCCCGGCTGGTCTGTCAGCGCGCACCGCGACCGAGACGCGCACCGGCTTGTCAGCGGCCGCCACTCAGGCAAAGACGGATACCGGCACCGACGACACGACGTTTGTCACGCCGAAGAAGCTGGCCGGGAAGATCAAGCAGGCGACGGAGAGTGTGCTGGGTTTGCTGAAGGTATCGACCCAAGCGCAGACCGATGCCGGCACTGACGACACCACGGCCGTCACCCCGAAGAAGATGCGGTGGGGGTTTTCTGTCTCGCTAACCCAGACCGGCTATATCATTTTCCCGACTTGGCTTTCCGGGCTGATTATTCAATGGGGGCGTGGCTCTGCTTCCGACAAAACAACGGTTTCATTTCCCATCACCTTCCCCAATTCCGTTTTGAACATTTCAGTCACTGAGGCAACAGTGTCAACTGCAAGTGCAAGTTCTGGTGGCATTGTTCCGATCGGGTATGAGACTGATACCTACACCAACAGCTCATTCAAAGTAAGAACGCCGGACGCAACCGTTTTTTCCTGGAATGCAATCGGGTATTGATTTATGAGCTATTTCTTTAGCGCAAAAGAAAATTCATTTTTCCATGAAAGTATTAAGGGATCTTATCTTTCGGCAGGCACATGGCCGACTGATGCAAAAAGAGTGTCCGATGACATTTTCAAAGAATACGGTGTGGGAATAGCTCCTGCCGGAATGATGAGAGGCACTGACAGCAATGGATTGCCAGCTTGGGTCAGCAAGCCGATACAGCCAAACCAGGACCTTGCTGCTCAGCAACGCACCGAGATCGAGGATGCCCGCAAGGCCGCCGAGGCCGACGGCGTCACCGTCAACGCCATCCGCTACGCCGGCGACGCGGGCAACCGGGCGGCGCTGCGCGAGGCGATCGACTTCGCCGATGCGCAGGGCCTAGCCACCTTCGCCTCCTGGAAGGACAGCGACGACGTCTTCCACACCGACCACCCGGTCGCCGACGTGCGCCAGGCACTGAACGACATCGCCGCCCGCCGCGGCCAGCTGATCGCCCGCGAGGGCGAGCTGGTCGCGCAGATCAACGCGGCCGAAGCCGCCGACGACCGGGCCGGCATCGAGGCGGTGACGAGGCGGTGACGTGGTAGGCATAGCCACCGCGTTACTCGCGGCGCTCGCCGGCGCACTGATCCACCGCTATCGCGGCGGCGGCATCCAGATCATCCCGCGATTCCCCGGCCGCAGCCTGTGGGGCGCGGCGCTGGCTGGGCAGTGGGTGGTTGGCTAGCACCGAGCCGCCCGGGCGCGCATCGACAACTTCATCAACGCCGAGACGTAACCAAGGCCGCACACCGCATGGTGGCGGCCTTTTCTTTGGTCTGGAAAAACCACCAGAGGAAGTTGCTCGCCCATCCAGACAGCATGGCAAGCCCGTAATGGCCCACACCCAGGGAGAAGTATTGCCATGCCACAGATCCATATCCACCTACCTCCTACCCTCACCCGCGATCTGATCAGGGCCGGACTGGTGGTGTACCAGCTGAACTGGCTGGGCGAATTGCTGGCTTCCTCTTCTCTGACAGTCACTTAGCAGCTAAGTGACTGGCTAAACCGTGATCGGCATTGCCGCGCGCGTCATCCTGTGCCCATACCCACGAGACCTGGAGAAAACGGGATGACTGACTACCACCACGGCGTGCGCGTTCTCGAGATCAACGAGGGCACGCGCCCGATCCGCACGATTCAGACGGCGATCATCGGCTTGGTCGGCACGGCACCGAACGCCGAGACGGAGCTGGCCGCCAACGCGACAATCTCCTTTATCGCTGCCAACACCGGCGTGCTGTTCACCGCGGCCACGGCCGGCGCCGCCGGCAACGACATCCGGGTGCGCTACGTCAAGCCGGCCGAGGTGTCCGCTGCCATCGCGGTGACGGTCGACGGCAAGGACATCACCGTTTCGCTGGCCACGGACATCGGCGGAGAGATCAGCTCCACGGCCGGCGACGTGATCACGGCCGTCACCGGCAGCGCCGAGGCATCCGCCCTGGTCACTGCCGAGAGCCCCGCCGGAGAAGACGGCACCGGCGTGGTTTCCTCCAAGCGCTTCGTCGAACTCGACGGCGGCCAGGACGAACCCTTCCCGCTCAACGTGCCGGTGCTGGTCACCGACGTGCCCACGGCCATCGGCAACGTCGGCACGTCCGGCACGCTGCCGCAGGTATTCGACGGCATCAACGACCAGGCCAATGCCGTGAGCATCGTGGTCCGGGTCGAGGAAGGCGTGGACGCCGCGGCCACCACCGCCAACGTCATCGGCACCACCGCGTCCGACGGCTCTCGCACTGGCCTGCAGGCGCTGCTCGACTCCAAGGCCAAGTTCGGCTTCAAGCCGCGCATCCTCGGCGCGCCGGGGCTGGATGCGCAGGACGTGACCACCGAGCTGGTCAGCCTGGCGCAGAAACTGCGCGGCTTTGCCTACGCCGCCTGCAACGCGGCCAACGTCACCGAGGCGCTGGACTACCGCGACAACTTCGGCGCCCGCGAGCTGATGCTGATCTTCCGCGACTTCGAGGCCTTCGACGTCAACGCCAAGGCCACGGTCACCGTGGCGGCCACGGCGCGGGCCATGGGCCTGCGGGCGAAGATCGACAACGAGGTCGGCTGGCACAAGACGCTTTCCAACGTCGAAGTGCGGGGCGTCTCCGGCATCGACAAGCCGGTCTTCTGGGACTTGCAGGACCCGAACACCGACGCCGGCATCCTCAACGCCGCCGACGTCACCGTCCTGATCCGCGAGGGCGGCTTCCGCTTCTGGGGCAGCCGCACCACGAGCCTCGATCCGCTGTTCGCCTTCGAGAACTACACCCGCAGCGCCCAGGTGATTGCCGACACCATCGCCGAGGCGCACATGTGGGCCGTCGACAAGCCGATGACCGGCTCGCTGGTGCGCGACATCATCGAGGGCATCAACGCCAAGTTCCGCGAGTGGATCAGCCTCGGATACCTGATCGGCGGCGAGTGCTGGTTCGACGAGCAGATCAACACCGAGGACGTGCTCAAGGCCGGCAAGCTCTACATCGACTACGACTACACGCCCGTCCCGCCGCTGGAGAACCTCCAGCTGCGCCAGCGCATCACCGATCGTTACCTGATCGACTTCGCCGCCCAGAACGCATCGTAAGGAGCTGACCCATGGCACTGCCCAAGAAGCTGAAGAAGTTCAATTTTTTCGACGAGGGCCACTCCTACCTGGGCGTGGCTGAAGAGATCACCCTGCCCACCCTGGGCTGGTCCAGCGAGGAATTCGAGGGCGCCGGCATGGTCGGCCCCGTCGACATCCCCATGAGCCTGGAGAAGCTCGAGGCCCAGTGGACACTCGGCGGCCTCGAGGCCCAGGTGTTGCGCCAGTTCGGCATCTGCGGGCTGGCCGGCATCGGCCTGCGGTTCAACGGCTCCTACCAGGACGCCCAGACCTGCGAGGTGGTGCCGGTCGAGGTGACCATGCGCGGCTACCACCGCCAGATCGACATGGGCAACGCCAAGCAGGGCGACAACACCCAGCACCAGATCACCAGCGCGCTCTCCTACTACAAGCTGATCGTCAACGGCGAAACCCTGATCGAGATCGACGTGATCAACCAGGTCTTCGTCGTCGACGGCGAGGACAAGTACGCCGAGCACCGCAAGGCCATGGGCCTGTAATAGGGCATGGGGTTCAAACGCATCCCCATGGAGCCCGTCCCTTCACGGCCCGGCACCGGCGACACCCGCCCGGCCGGGCCGCCTTCTACGCACCACCCGGAGACCCACATGACCAAAGCCGCCACCAGCAACCGCACCGTCGACCTGTCCGCCCCGCTCAAGCGCGGCGACGAGAGCATCAGGGCCGTGGTCCTGCGCAAGCCCGCCACCGGCGAACTGCGCGGACTGGCCCTGACCGACATCATGCGCATGGACATCGACGCCCTGACGACCATCATCCCGCGCATCTCCACCCCGGCCCTGACCGAGGAAGAGTGCCGGCGGATGGACGTGGCCGACCTGACCAACGTCGGGGTCGAGATCCTGGGTTTTTTCACGGGCCAATCCCCGAGCGCGTAGAGGACCCCATGGCGGACATCGCCGCGGCCTTCAACTGGTCGATCGCCGACCTGTCCGACCTATCCCTCGACGAGCTGCTCGAATGGCAGGAACGCGCCATCGATCGGCTCAAGGCGATCCACGGCGGAGGTGAATAAGTGGCCCGCGAACTCAACCTCGAAGTGATCCTGGCAATGGCCGACCGGTTCTCCGGTCCGGCCCGCCGGGTAAGCCTGGCATCCAAGGCCACGTCCAAGGCAGTCAAGGCAGCCCGCGAGCAGACCCGTGGGCTGCAGTCGCAGATGGGGGAGGTGCGCAAGCTCAAGCGCATGGAGCAGGCGCTGGGCTCGAATGGCCAGGCGCTGGACGACGCCCGGCGCAAGCTGTCCGGCCTGGCCAACGAGCAGAAACGCACCGGCGACACCTCCAAGGCACTATCCCGGCGATTCAATGCCGCCCAACGGGAAGTGACCAAGCTGGCCGCCAAACAACGCGGGCTGAAAGGCGACGCCGCCGGCGTGCGCTCCGAGTTGCGCGGGCAGGGCGTGGACACCCGCAAGCTGGGCACCGCCGAACGCCGCCTGGGCGACCGGATCGACAAGGTGAACAAGCGGCTCGCCAGCCAGAAGAAGTGGCTGGGGCGCGTGGGCCATGCCAGCGAGGTGGCCAGCGGGATGCTCAACCGAGCCTTCGGCGTGATGAAGTGGGGCGCGGCTGCCGCTGCGGGCGCGGGGGCGGCCATGGTGCCGTTCATCCGCACCGCCGCGCAGTTCGAGAAGTACCAGGCCACTCTGGAGACCGTCGAGGGCTCCGAGGCCAAGGCCAAGAAGGCGATGGACTGGGTCTCCGAATTCGCTACCACCACCCCCTACCAACTCGACAACGTCACCCAGGCCTACGTGAAGCTGCGCGCCTACGGACTCGAGCCCACCGGCGGACTCTTGCGCACGCTGGGCGACACCAGCGCCGCGATGGGCAAGGACGTGATGCAGTCGGTCGAGGCAATTGCCGACGCCGTGACCGGCGAAAACGAGCGCCTGAAAGAATTCGGCATCCGTGCCTCGAAGAACGGCGACAAGATCACCTACTCCTACACCGACAAGGAAGGCATCCAGCGCCAGATGCAGGTGATGAAGGACGACCGCAAAGCCATCGAGAAGGCCCTGCGGCAGATCTGGGACGAGAAGTTCGCC
>NZ_JBDODP010000019.1:0-54284 GCF_044582135.1 Guyparkeria halopsychrophila
TACTTGAAGCTGCGATCCGATGGCTACTCGTCAGGCGACGTCGAACGGTATGTACGGCGCTGGTTTGTTCTGTCGGTCCTGACGTCCCGCTATTCCACGCAGGGGGAGACGCGCTTTGAGCAAGATATTCGCGCCATCGATCAACGAGGGTTTGGTGCATATCTTCGGGCCACCGAAGAGGCGGAGCTATCCGACGCCTTCTGGAATGTTGGTCTGGTCCAGGACCTGACCACATCAAACGGGAACCACTCCGCCTTCAAGACCTTCCTTGCCTCACAGGCCAAGGACAATGTGCGCGGGTTCCTGTCCAAGGACATCACGGTGCGGGCCATGCTGGAACACCGCGGCGATGTGCACCACCTGTTTCCTAGGGAACACCTCAAGCGCGAATTCGGCCTCAAGCGCTCCGAATACAACCAGGTCGCCAACTTCGTTTACACGCAGCAGGAAATCAATATTGGTGTTGGGGCATTGCCGCCCGAACGTTATATGGCCACGGTGTTGGAGCAGTGCGAGACAGGGAGCCCCGTTTACGGCGGCATTGTGGATCGCGATGAACTGCGCCAAAACCTGATTGAGAATGCCGTACCCACATCGCTGATGGATGGCGGACCGTTGGAATACGAGGACTTCCTGAGTGAACGACGCAAACTGATGGCAGAACGCTTGCGCGATTACTACCAGGCGCTCTGATTCGGTCTTCAACGTAAATTGCACACGGTCTACGGGTGCTGCTTCGATGGCAGGGCCACGTGGATTTGAAGCAGCAACGAGGCGAAAGTGAAAAAGCCACGCTCGGTTAATGCACTGGAGGATCTGGGAAGGGTCCGGCTTTCCAAGTCCTTCTACATGCGCGATTTCCTCTACAGCGAGATCGCGAACTTCTACGGCGTGCCGAATATCCCGGATGATCCCGATCTCGCGATCGAAACCTGCTCAAGGCTGTGTGAGGAGGTGCTCGAGCCGCTGAACGACACGTTCGGGCGCATCTCGATCTTCTCCGGTTACCGCTCGCCGGACGTGAATCAGACCGGCAACGAAAACAAACTGCGATGTGCCTCCAACGAAGCCAATTACGCCGGGCACATCTTCGATTATCGGGATGGTGACGGATGCAAGGGCGCGACGGTCAGCGTGGTGATTCCCTGGTTCGCCGATCGTTACGAGCAGGGCGAGGACTGGCGCGCGATGGCGTGGTGGATTCACGACCATCTGCCCTACAGCGACATGTGCTTTTTCCCCAAACTCGCGGCCTTCAACATCTCCTGGCACGAACGGCCCAAGCGGGAGATCTATAGCTTCATCGATCCAAAGGGGTTTCTCGTCCGTGAAAGAGATGAGGAAGGCGAGAAGGACCATGGCGAGTGGTATCGGGATTTTCCGTCGCTGAAGCAGCCTCCCTGCTAAGCGTTCTGCCCAAGAAAGCCCTGCGTTAGTCCAGCGACGTCTCCTGCTTTTGGGTCTGTGCGTCGAAGCTCACTGGCCCCGGCGGCGTATCGCGAACAACGACCGTGCCGCTAAGCTTTTCATACCAGCCCCAGCGGGAGTATGGAGGCAAAGTAGCCGAGATGGCGGCCGATGAATTGGCCTGTTGATGGCTTTCCCCCTGTTTCGGTGTCGACGATTTTGGCCGCAATGGCGATTTTCCCCGGGTGTGGTCTGAATGACCTCCGGAACGCGACTACGCTCAACCCGGACCAATAACTCGCTGTACTCCCGATATGCCGGTGAGCTTCTCGTTACATGTTTGAAAACCGTATGAACAGTGAACCAAAAACTTGGCCACGCTCCTCGATTTGCATGCGTCCTTTGTCGTTGGACGTAAGGTCGATCGCGGCTGACATCTACCGCCGCGCGTGTCGCGTCAGCTTCGATGAGCCGGGCTTCTGTGTGCTCAACGTCGGTCACGAGATCGATTCCGTCGCGTTCCGGCAATTGATGGTGGACCTCAAGCGTGCAATGGCCGCGATTCACGAATCCACCACCGGCAATACGCTGGCGTATCGTTCGGCTGCACGCTTCGATCAACAAGAAACAACACGGCCGCATCTTGACGGCGGGCCGGATGAGTCATTGCTGATGCTGGGCTACGAGCCTTCGGAAATCGATTCCGAGCTCGAGATCTCTGACTACGCGAAATGCGCGTTTGATCGTGGACTTTCACCCAAGGAATTCATGGCCGAATACAACCCCATGTTCAAGCCTGGTTATGACATGTTGCGCCCGTATACAACGCGTGTCCCTTGCTTTTCCAAGACCGACTATCAGATCGTCTGCATCAACAACTCGTGTTCGGCCTACTCCGAATCGCAACCGACATGGCAGGGCACCCTGCATACAGCGAAGATTCTGATGCCCGACGAAACGGCTAGCCGTGTGATCAACTCCACGATGATCGCTTCTGAGCCCGCGGGCACAGCGGACAAGATCGATGCCGAGGAGATAAACGACTTCGTTTCCTCTTCAGTGGTGAGTCGCTAAGGTTGCGGCAACCGATGCGTCGAGAAGGGCACATGACCGTGGCATGAACGCGGAGCCTCGTCACGTTAAGCGCCTCACCCCCACGGGTTGCGAATCGGTCGCTACGCCGACTGATCACCGAGCTTAGGATGTCGTCGTCACGATGAGCAGCTGTAATGTGAGACCCCACCGACATTGAACAGCGATGACGGCTTACGCCGGTAGTATTTTTCCTCCACCGCTTTTGATTGCTCGGCGTACGGCTGCGTCATCACCTCCTGGAGTTCCCTGATTGCCGAATAATCGCCGGCCGCCGCTTGTCGATACGCCGGGACGAGGAACCACTCTCTCAGCGTGTATTTCGGGTTGACGCGTTTCATCGCCTTCGAGACTTCGTCGCGCGTTTGAGCCAACTCGGTTTCCGACTTGGTGTCGTCGTCGGCGCCGACGAGCGATCGCCACTTGGCCAGCCATTCGGACCAGCGTTCGGCGGTTGCGTGGGTGTTCTCCGCAGACTGCTTGCTTGAAACGTCCGAGGCCTCGAGATCGGCATAGAAGCTCTTCTTGAGCGGCTCGATGCTGTTGGGAACCGCCGAAAGCTCACGGAAGAAGAGGGTGTAATCGACCGGGGTGGTGGTCATCAGCGCTTGCAGTTCGACAAACAACTCGGCGTCGACCGACGCCAGGCCGAGTTTGCTGGCCCACATCCGTTCCAGCTTCTCGCCCATGACCTTGGCAAAGTCGCCTTCAATCGCGTCAAGCTGCGCGATGGCCTCCGGATCATCGTCCAGCAGGGGGCGTAGCGTCGTGCAGAACGTGCGGAAATTGCGTTCCGCGGCGGCGGGCTGGTTGGAAAAACAAAAATGACGTCCGCCGCCGGTCCAGGGTTGGAAGTAAAGGTCGAAGACCTCGCAAAACCCGAACGGGCCATAGTCGAGCGTAAAGCCTCCGGCCGCGCAGTTGTCACTGTTGAAGTTGCCCTGGCAGTAGCCAACGCGAATCCAGTCGGCAACCAGCGAGGTGAGCCGGTCTCGGAACGCGAGCGCGAGCGAGATGATCTGCTCGCCGATCGCCGTTTCTCGATCAACGTCCTCGGCGTATTCCCGCTCGATCAGGTGCGAGACGAGCGCTTCCAGTTCTTCCCGGGCGTTCGGGTGGGCCTGCTTGCGGGCACGGCGGCTGAAGAGCTCGAGCTGGCCGACCCGGATGAACGAGGGCGCCACCCGGGTGGAGATGGCGACCGGTTCCCTAACCAGGGTGTCGGGGTTCATGGCCTCGCTGCCCTCCGAGTACCAGGGGCGATCGACGGTTTCGGTCTTCGACACGTACAAGCTCAATGACCGCGATGTCGGCACCCCGAGGGCGTGCATGTGCTCTTGGGCGAGGAACTCGCGCACGCTGGAGCGCAAGACCGCCCGTCCATCCGCGCCCCGGCAATAGGGCGTGCGACCGGCCCCTTTCAGTTGCATCTCCCATCGCTGGCCCCGTGTCACGACCTCGAGTATGGAAAGGGCTCGACCGTCGCCGTAGCCATTGCCGGTTTGAAACGGGCACTGGCGGTCGACTTCCGTGCCATAGATGGAAAGGGCGTAGCCACTAGCCCAACCGACGTTGCTCATCGTCTCGGGCACGACCGACAGGTCGCCGGAGAACAGGCGGACGAACCCGTCGGAGCGCGCCAGGCTGTCATCCAATCCCAGGTCACGGAAAAGCGCTTGACCGTGCGCGACGTATTCCGGGTTTTCGATCGGGGTCGGCTTGACGGGGACGTAATGCCCGGAAAAGACCTGTCTGGGTGAGTGGTCGATGCCGTCGATCGTCGCCTCCGGATCGCGTTTGAGCGTTCGCATCAGGGAGTAGTCGACGACGTTGGCGAGCTCCTCAAGACTCGAGATGGCAGAGCGCGTTTCGGGCGAGTGTTGCTGGGTCTGTTCTTGGGTCATGGGTATTCCCGGGTGCACCTGGTGACGAACGGTCGGTTACGTGGGGCGAGTTGGCGTATCGCTGTGTTGGCCGGGAAGATGTTCCGGTTTTCCCGCATCACCGTGTCGACTGGCAGGCAACCGTCAATAGGTGGGCATGCCGCTATCGACTTGCGCGGCCCAGGCATCGACTCCGCCGGTGAGGTTGATCACGTCGGTGAATCCCTGCTGTTCCAGGAACAGGGCGACCTGCATGCTGCGCATGCCGTGATGGCAAATACACACGATTGGCATGTCTCGCTCCAATTGCACGACATTGGCCGGAACGGTGTTCATCGGCATCGTTCGTGAGCCGTCGATATGACAGAGCTGGTACTCCCACGGCTCTCGAACGTCGAGTAACAGAGGGCTGGGACTGGTTTCGTCGTTGAGCCAGGCGGCCAGCTCTTTTGCCTTCATGTTTTGCATGGGTTCTATCCCGGTTTATCGATAGGTCGTCGCGTCCCTTCGGCAACCCTGGTGCGATATTTGAAGTGAGAAGGTGGCCAGCGAGCACGTTTGCTGGGGAGGGGACTGATTCGATCCGAGCACGCCCACGCCGGGGGACGGACAAGTCAGCCACTCCCCGCAATGGCGAACCCAAAGCGCCGAACGGGCGTATGGGTAAAGCGATCACTCCAGATAGGAGCGCTTGTCGGGTACGCCGTCCCACTCCTCGGCGTCGGCCGGCGGGTCTTTCATCTCCGAGATCATGGGCCATTGTTCGGCCAGCCGGCTGTTGAGTTCGATGAAATCGGTCTGGTCCTCGGGAACGTCGTGTTCGTCGAAGATCGCCCCGGCCGGGCATTCGGCGACACAGACGTCGCAATCGATGCAGGCCTCCGGGTCGATCACCAGCATCTCGGGCCCTTCGCGGAAGGCATCGACGGGACACACGGAGACGCAATCCGTGTACTTGCACTTGATGCAGTTCTCGGTCACGACGTACGTCATTCGTTTCTCCTCCAGTCCTTCAATCCAAGGGCAATGGCTGGCGGTGCTGCCCCCGTGGGGATTCCCATCCCCGAGCCACGCGACACGGTCCGGGTGCAGTAAGCCCGAGTCTATCACTTGGTATTTTCCGATCGACCCGACTCCCGCAGAGGCGTTGGCCATTTCGTGGGGCCCTTCTCTAAGGCTGGCGGCTGGCTCGGCTCCATCGCTTGCGGAAGGGGCGCCGCTGCGATCGGCTGCTCGCGTTGGTGTCGAACTTGCTCAATGTGGGGGTCAAGGCGGCTTCGTCGCCCGATCGAGCGAATGCGACTACCGCGAGCGTAAACAAGGCCTTACCTTTTGAAAACGGAGTGGCGGCGAGCTTTGGCGTGTGGATTCATCCGTTTTCAGGCATCGGCCCTCGCTTGAGTGGCGCGAGGGCCGCGATGTGCTCAGGAGACAGGCCGCAACACCCCCCGAGTACCTGCGCACCTTGTTGGATCCATGTCTCGGCGTAGCGGTGGAGTTCGGAGGGCGTGATCACGTCCTCGAATTGCCAATGAGGGGATTTGAAATACCCCGAGTCCGGGTAGGCCATGAGCGGGCCGTCGAATGTCGCGCGCAGGCTTTCCAGGGCATCGGAGACCAGGTTCGCTGGCGTGTGCATGATGCCCGCCGCGTCGACTTCCCAGTCGTGCAGGATCGAGATGATTTGCGCGAATGGGACATCCTCACCGGGGCCGAACCCGAGGAGCTGTCCGTTCTCGCCGCGCCGGGCGGAGAAGCCTGCCCAGACGGGCAGGCCGGTCTGGGCAGCCGCCTCGAAGACGAGTGGCATGCGGATCGGGTCGTACATCATCTCGAGGAGGAGCAGGTCACAGCCTTCGTCGCGCAGCAGACGGGCCTGTTCGCGGAGCGCAGCGGCCATGGTGTCGAGCCCGATGGCGCGGCTGTCCGGTCGCGCCGAGCCGGTGGCGATCGGCCCACGGTGGGACAGGGAGCCCGCGATCAGCACGTCGGGTCGGTCGCTCCGCTCCCTGGCCCGACGGGCGGCGTGGACCGATGCCCGGTTGATGGTCTCGAATTGGTCGCCCAGTCCATCCAGCTCAAGCAGTGCGCGCGAGGTGGCGTAGGTGTTCGCCGTGATGATGTCGGCGCCGGCGGCGATGTAATCCCGGTGGATCTGTTCGAGGATCTCGGGGTGGTCGAGGGAGGCCGAGCCGCTCCACGCGTTTGAGCTCATGGGTACGCCGCGTTTCTCGAGCTCGGTGCCGGTCGCCCCGTCGAGTAGCCTGACCTCGCCTTTTTGCAGCGCGGTATGCGTCATTGCCATGCCATCCCGGGTGGATTCGTGTCTGTCTGCGATTGTGGCAGACAACGTCGTTGCGGCTGAGCTTGCCGCCGTTCAGTCAGTAGGGTGACGGCCGTCGCGCTCAACTAACCTGTCGGAGCGCTCGGGACCTCGATTGACCAACGAGACGTGATGCTAAGACTGACAACCATGCGCGACACGTTGGAACCGATACAGCCCCGTTTTCGTGTTTTCTTGCTTGGCAGGGCGGTGAACGATGCTCGGGCGCACCAGCGGAGATCACGAGTCGGGGCGCGATCCTGCCTTGCTTCGGGTTGGATGGGATCACGGACTACGCACCGGCCTACGGTGGGGTGGGGCACATTACCGCCGACACCAAGATCACCGGGTTCATCGCCGGCCGTTTGATGCGTGCTCAGGTCACTGGCTTGCCGCTCGATCTCAACTGCCCTGTCCGGGTTTGATTCCGAGCCTTACGGCCATGCGGTGCAGGTTGCCGGGGTCCATGTCGAGATGGCGTGCGGTGGCCGCCCAGTTACCGTTTTCGCTCGCAAGGGTTCGAAGTACCAGATCGCGCTGAAAGGTATTGGTGGCTTGGCGTAGACCGCCTGTCTCCGGTGTGGCCTCCGCGGAGGGGTAAGTGCCCGTCGGCTTCGCTGTGGCGCTCGGGCGTTCTCGTGGCAGGTCGAGGTGCCGTTCGTGGATACGAATCACGGCTCGACGCTGATCCTCGGCCGAGAAGGTGTCGGCCTCGCCGACGGCGCGAAGCGCGCCACGGGCGAGTACATGCTCGAGTTCCCGCACGTTGCCCGGCCAGTCCCATTGCAGCAGGGCCCGTTCCGCCTCTGGTTCCAGTCGCAGGTTGGCTACGCCCAGGCGAACGCGGTTTTCCTCGAGGAAATGTCCGGCCAGCAGCGGGATGTCCTCAAGTCGTTCGCGCAGGGGTGGCACCCGTAACGGGAATACCCCCAGACGGTGGTACAGATCCTCGCGAAAGCGTCCGGCCTTCACCTCGGCGATCAGGTCGCGGTTGGTCACGGCGACGACGCGTACATCCACGGCCTGCACCCGTTCGCTTCCCAACGGTTGAATCTCGCCTTCCTGCAGCACCCGCAACAGCTTGGGTTGCAGCGACAACGGCAATTCGCCGACCTCGTCGAGCATCAGGGTGCCGCCGTCCGCCATGGCGAAGTGGCCCCGGTGGTCGCTCACGGCACCCGAGAAGGCGCCACGGCGGTGACCGAACAGGGCGCTCTCGATCAGGCTCTCGGGTAGGGCGGCGCAATTGACATGCACCAGGGGCCCGTTTCGGCGCTGGGATCGATCATGCAGGGTGCGAACGACGTGCTCTTTGCCCACCCCGGTCTCGCCGGTCAGCAGGACGTTCATGTCCGTGGGGGCCACCAGCTTCACAGAACTGATCAACTCGCGCATCGCCGGGCTACCCCACTCATGCAGGGAGGGCTGGTGGTGGCCGTCATCAAGCGCTTCACTGAGCATCGAGCGCGTGGCGCTGAGCCGTTTCGCCACGCGCAGACAGGTAGCCAGAAGCTCGGCGGCCGCCTGAAGCTCGCTCTCGTTGAGGTCGTCCAGATCACCGGGGCCGAGCGCGTCGAGCGTCAGGATGCCCGTCAGGCGACGATCGTCCTTCAATGCCACGCCGACGCAGTCGTGAACGTGACTGAGCTGCTCGTCCAGCAGGCCGTCGAACGGGTCGGGGAGGTCGGTGTCCGGAGGGAAACGGCAGACGCCCGGGTGGGCGGCGATGGCGGCAAGCCGGGGGTGCTCTTCCAATGTGAATTCCCGGCCGCGAACCTCGTCGTTGAGTCCGAGAACGGCAACGGGTCGCAGGATGCCATCGTCCATGACCATCAGGGTGCTGGCGTCGGCGGGATAGTTCCCCACCAGCGCGTGCAGTATCGACTGCCAATGTTGGCTCAGTGCTTGGTCATCGTCGCCATCGGCCAGCCGGGCAAGGAGCTCACGCAGGGAGTGCAGGAATTCGGTCATCATGGATTGTTATTCTAACAGCCGGTTCGTCCTAATAACATTGATTTTCAATGTCGAAAACACAACATCCCGGTTGGCTTCTGGTGGCCTCGCTCAGCAAAATGGCGTCATAGCGGCTTTTTAGAGGATTGGGTGCCGGACAGTGAGGACGGCACGCTGCTTGCCCAATGAAGGGATAGACGATCCAATCCGACCAGGAGCAAGACCATGCTGACGAAAGACCAGGAAAGCCTGATCGAGGCCACCGCCCCGGTGGTGGCCGAGCACATCGACGAGATCACCAAACGGTTCTATCCGCTGATGTTTCAGCGCTATCCCGACGTCAAGCCGCTGTTCAACGAAGCCAATCAGAAGAGCGGCCAACAACCTCGCGCCCTGGCCGCGGCCGTTGTCGCCTACGTGCAGATGCGCAAGCACCCGGAAATGGTGGGCGACAAGATGGCCGTGGTGGTCAGCAAGCATGTCTCTCTTGGCATCCGGGCAGACCAGTACCCGATCGTCGGCGAGTGTTTGATGGCGGCAATCGGTGACGTGCTCGGCGAGGCGATCACACCCGAGATCGCGGATGCCTGGGGGGCACTCTACTGGGAGCTCGCCGACATCCTGATCGAGATGGAAGATGCCCAATACTCGGCCTTTGCCGGCAAGCCCGGTGGCTGGCGTGGGATACGGCGGTTTCGCATCGCCGCGACCAGTCAGGAAAGCGCGGTCATTCGCTCGTTCGTGCTCGAGCCCGAGGATGGTGGGGCTGTGGCCGACTTCGAGCCGGGCCAGTTCATCGGGGTTCGATTGACCATTGACGGCGAGCCGGTCTACCGCCACTACAGTCTTTCCAACGAGCCCAACGGCCGCCATTACCGCATCTCCGTCAAGCGTGATCCCAATGGCAGCGCCAGTCGCCACCTGCATGATGCAATGACGGTCGGCGACACGCTCGACCTGCTACCGCCCTCAGGCGATCTCACGCTCCAGAAGGGCAGTGAGCCCTTGCTGCTGGTCAGCGGTGGAGTGGGCCAGACACCGATGCTGCCTCTGGCCCGGCAGGCCCTGGCCGCTGGGCGGCGGGTGGTCTACATCCATGCCGCCATCGATGTGGATCACCATGCCTTTGCCGAGGAGATCGCCGCGTTGCGAGAAGGGCATCCCGAGCAGTTGCAGACAGTCACGATCTACGACCAGGGTGGCGGAGGCGACCACGCCGGTCGCATCGATCGGGCTTTGCTCGCCCGGTATCTACCCGGCAGCGAGACGCGCTGCTACTTCGTGGGCCCGGCGCCATTCATGAGTGCAGTCGAGAACGCCCTGGCCGATCTGGGTGTGCCCGAAGATCGACGCCACTATGAGTACTTCGGCCCGTCACAGCCACTCCAGGCGGCCTGACACTCGTCACCCGAAGCACGGTCTCAAACCCGGAACCACCATCGTTCCGGGTTTTCTTGTTGCGGTTCCGAGATCGTCCTTTCGAAAACCCCGGCCCTGAATCTGGGATTGATCCCCGGTTTCGCCTGTTTCGCCGGTGTGTCGGTCGGATCGGCTGCGGCACTGATGTCTGAATTGCCCCGACTTTGCTAGACACATCCCGAGCCTCGTCACGGATGAGTGTCTTGTAGGCCGGGGACGATTCAATCCCGATTCCAGGGAGGGCGACGGTCCTCATCCGACATATTCAGAAAGAACAGGTAGGCGACCTGCTTCAGGTGGTCACCGTGGCTCACGCTATCGTCGAGGAGCATGTGGTAGTAATTCCTGATCTTCGAGGAGAGTTACTCGACGTTCCTGTGGGGGCATGCTCTAGTGGTTGGCCTGTTGCTTGAGGTCCATGGGGGATAAGTCGAACAGCAGCCGAACGAGTTCGTGGTTGATGTAGTAGTTCTCTCGGCCCAGGCGATGCTTGTCGAGGATCCCTCCGTCGGCCAGTGCATCGAGGTACCGCGTTGCGGTGGCCCGGGAAACCCCGAGATCGCCCTCGACAAAAGCCACCTTGGTATACGGGTGCCGAAAGATGTTGTTGATCAAGTCCTGGCTGTAGAACCGGTAGTTATCCCGAATGTAGTGCTTGTGCCGTTGCAGCAGGTTACCGATAGCCTCGACTAGATCGGTCGTGTGCCGAGCCGTGACCGCCACCCCCCGCAGCATGTAAAGCAACCAGCTTTCCCACTCGCCGGTATCACGTACCCGCTGGAGTTCGCTGTAGTACGCCTCCTTGGTCTGACTGATATACCGGGCCAGGTACAGGATGGGCGAGTCGAGCAAGCCTGCCCTCACGAGGAACAGGATGTTGACGATCCGCCCAGTACGGCCGTTGCCGTCGTAGAAGGGATGAATCGTCTCGAACTGGTGATGGATCACCGCCATGCGGACTAGCGGATCCTCGGCACTGTCCTCATGGATATAGTGCTCCAGCTCGGCCATCAGGGCCGGCACCTCCAGGGGTGACGGCGGTTCATACACCGTTTCTCCGGTTCGCAGATTTCGCAGTATCGTGCCCGGGGTGGCGCGAAACCCGGCGTCTTTGCCTTTCAGGACTGCCTGGATCTTGCGGATGGTGTTCAGAGTCAACAGCCCGGAGTCGCGCACCTCCCGGAACCCGGCATCCAAGCCTTGGGCATACCAGGCCACCTCCTTGCCCGCCGGATCCACCGATTCAGGCTGAATCTGGTAGCGGTACAGCGCATCCTGCGTGGTGATGATGTTCTCGATCTCCGAACTGCTCTGGGCTTCCTGCAAGGACAGGGTCGACAGCAGCAGCCGCTCATTGGGGATCGTCCGGGCCACCCCCTTGAGCTCGGCCAGGTTGCTGCGAGCATCTACCAAGGCGCGCAACACCACGGGAGTCTCCAGCGGCCCGGCGGGCGGGAAGTAATCATGGATATCGAGCGACATCAGAGCACCGTGTTTGGATCAAACCCACCTGCTCAAAAAATCCACTTTTTGAGCAGGTGGGTCGGTATCTTCTCAAAAGTGGTGATATCTGAACACACATGCACACCTTCGAACACGACGATCGGTAACGCAGGCGCTCAGGGCCGCAGCACATTTACCACCACGCCGCAATCGTCTGCAGGTGGTGGTTTGGTGGGCTGTCTCCGATAGAGTTCGAGATGCGCTCTTTCAACCGGCTCGCGGGTGTCTGGAAAACCGGGGGTGATTCAGTCGGGATCGTGGGCAATACTCATCGACAGGATTAGCCAGCCATCGCGAGGGCACCATGAACTACGACGAGGCGGTGAAGGACACTTGGGACCTGGATGGCGTGTCGCCGAAGGGCGAGGCCGCGCAAATGGAAACGCTCATTCGCTATGCGACCCTGGCGCCGTCGGGTCACAACACCTAGTGCTGGCGGTTTCGGGTGGCGGCGAGCGCCATCCGTATTCTGCCGGACCTGAACCGGCGTACGCCGGTAGTCGACCCGGACGACCATCATCTTTATGTGTCGCTGGGCTGCGCCACAGAGAATCTTTGCCTGGCCGCCCGGGCGATGGGACTGGAGCCAGAGGCCGAGTTCCGGCCCGAGGGTGATGGGGAGATCCGGGTGGCCCTCACGCCCGGTGAGGCTGAGGTGTCGCCGCTCTTCGAGGCCATCGTCTCGCGCCAGTGCACGCGCAACGACTACGATGGCACGCCGCTTCCCGCCGAGGAGCTTCGCCTGCTCAAGGAAGCCGGTAGCGGTGATGGCGTCTCGGTGGTGCTGCTCACCGATCGCGACGCCATCGAGCACGCGCTGGTATTCATCCGATTCGCCAACACCCGGCAACTGAGCAATTCCACCTTCCGCCGGGAACTCGAGGCATGGATTCGCTTTAACGACGCCGAGGCTGTGGCCAAGGGTGATGGCCTGAGTGGTCGGGCGACCGGCAACCCCCAGGCGCCGCGCTGGCTGGGGAAAATCCTGATGCGCGCCGTGCTCAGACCGAAAGCAGAGAGCACCAAGTTGGCCCGCCAGGTGCGCAGTTCCGCCGGACTGGCGGTGTTCGTCTCGGCAGAGGATGACCGAGCGCATTGGGTGGAAGCCGGGCGCTGCTACCAGCGCTTTGCCCTGCAAGCCACGGCGCTGGGCATTCGCAACGCCTTCGTGAACCAGCCGGTGGAGGAGGCGAGCGTGCGCCCCGATTTCGCCAGGGCGCTCGGGCTTGGCGGCGGGCGTCCCGACCTGGTGGTGCGCTTTGGTCGTGGCCCGGCCATGCCCCGATCCCTGCGTCGCCAAGTGGAGAGCGTGATGCGCTGACTCCGGCGCTTGCTGCGATAAGCGGGTTTCAGTTTAAAGGCAGCACGGATATGGGCATACCCGCCTCGAAAGGTATTCGGGCCGGAATCACTGCAAGCGCCTCGGCTTGCTCCGGCTCCGTAGACCCGCCCCGCACCCACCATGTGCCGTCACCTGATTCGAGTCGGATCGGGAGATAGCGATCGACGTCTGCTAGTCCGAGGGGTTGCGTTAGCCGGGCGGTGATTCGTGCGGTCGAGGCGTTGAGGCCCATCATTCCGTCCAAAAACGGTCGAACAATGCCGTGCAGTGCGGTCAGCAAGGCGGCAGGGCGACCGGGCAATGACAGGATAAGTGTGCCCTTGACTGTCTTGGCTGCACTGGTGGGGCGTCCTGGTCGCATCGAGACGCCTTCGAACAGCGCAGTGCCAAGGCGGCGAAGAATGGTGCGTCCGAAGTCATGATCACCCACCGAACTGCCTCCAACGATGAATACTAGGTCGGCACTGCCGAGGTGCTGCTGCACCCGAGCCTCGATTGTCGGCAGGTGGTCGGCAATCGGGCCAATTGGCCCGATAACGTCGGCACCAAACCGAACAAGGGTGGCCTCCAGGAGGATGCTGTTGCTGTCATGAATGCCTCCGGCTGCACAGGGTTGACCGGGTGAGGTCAACTCATCGCCCGTCACCAGCACAGCCACACGTGGCGGTCTGCAGACCGGCAGGGTGGCGAGTCCGTGTCGGGCGGCGAGCGAGAGATGGCCGGGTTCCAGCCGAGTGCCGGCTGACAGTATTGGCGCGCCCGGCATGTTGATCGCTCCGACGGTCTCGCAGTCGGCCCAGAGCTGCACTGTGGCCGTTGTCCGCAGCATTCCCCCCGACACCGAGACGATTTCCCGACGCAGGACCACGTCGGCCCCCGGGGGCAGCGGCGCGCCCGTGGCGATGGGGGCACAGTGCCCGCCATTGAGGGCTTCCGGCATGGCGTGACCCGCTTTCGATGCGGGCCGGACTTTTAACGTGCCACCATCGTTGACCTCTGCCTGACGGGCGGCGTAACCGTCCATCATGGCTCGATTGAACGGTGGGTAGGCTCGGGGCGCATGAATCGTCCGGGCGAGCACTCGTCCGAGGGCCTGGTCGAGAGATAGCTCGATCTCCGGGAGTTTGGGCGCAGCGGCACTCAGCGTGGCGATCGCCTCTTCCACGCTCGGGCTGGCCGTGGCGCAATGGCAGTTCGTCATGATCTTTTCCTCCCTATGCCGGGGATGGCTGGGGGTTGCAACAGGTCGGTCGGGGTATTCACGTTGAGAAACGCGTCGTGGTCGGCGGACAGGTCGCAGCAGACGTGTGGCCCGTTGGTGAGCAGATCGGTCAGCCGGGAGGGTACGGTGCCGACCAGCCGATGGAGCAGCGTCGGGATATGCAACAGGGTCACGCCCGGTTGCAGGCGATCACCGTCGTAGGCGATCACCACTGGGGAGTCGGTTGCCCGTTGACGCGCAACGAGCCTGGCTGGCCACTGGGAGCGGTATCGTGGCATGTCGCATGGCGCGAGCAGCACCCAGTCATGACGCAACCGGCCGAGTGCGGCATGGACGGCCGCCGCCGGGCCGCGACGGATGCCACCCGGGTCACTGATCGTGGGGTGACCGAGGCGGCGATAAGCATCAAGATGCCGGTTGGCGACGATCACCAGTTCGTCGACGGACGGGGCCAGCGCCTTGAGCACGTGGCCAACCATTGGCTGGCCAAGGAACGGTTCGAGCCCCTTGTCCCGTCCGCCCATGCGACGGCCGGCCCCACCGGCGAGCACCAGCGCACTCAGTTTATGGCCGGCAGCGAGCGATAGGCCCTTCACGAGTGGGCCTCGCGACGTTGCAGATGGTCGGCCAATGCGTCGACCAACGGGTGCATCAGGAAGCGTCGGCTAGGCATCACGTCGACTCGGATGTCGAGGCCTTCGAGATGTTGCGCCATGACCGGACCGATGGCGGCCACCACCGCCCGTTCGAGGCCCCTGTGCAGTGCCTCAAGACGTCCGGCGCCCCGGGCAACCCGCAACAGGCGATTTATCTGTGGCTGGGCGGTGAACAGGATCACGTTGGTCTGTCCCCGCGCCAGCTCTTCGATCAGCGCGAGTACGGCCTCGGTCTCGCTTTCGGTGGCGTAGACGTAGGGGGCGACCGGCACCGGCTGGCTGCCGATCTCGTGGACCGCGCGGATCAGCGGGATGTTCGGCTCGGTCCCGTAGAGCACCACACCGGTGCACGGCGCCGGCTGGTCCAGTTCTTGCAAGGTCGAGATCACCCCCTCGCTGGTTGGTCGTTCGGCGCGGACCTCGGCCTGGAGTCCCCAGCGCTTGAGAACGCGCCCCGGCTTGGGGCCGCGGACGATCAGGCGGGTCTGTTCCAGTCGGCGCAGGAAGGCCGTCTCGCGACTGCTGCGTTCGGCGGCAGCGTGCAGGCGAGCGATGCCCTCGCCGGTGAGCAGGATCAGGTCCCCCATCGACCGGTCGGCCAGGAAACGGTCGATCCATGCCAGGACGCCGTCCTGGTCGGGCGAGTCGTGGATGCTGACCAACGGGCAGCGCGTGACCATGGCGCCGCGGCGTTCGAGCAGGCCGGCCAGGATGTCGATCTGGCGTGATTCCGGCAACGCGACGCGACAGTTGTGGAAGGCCTGAGGGATTTCGCGGACCCGGCTCATGCGGCCCCCTTGGCCAAGTACGGCTCGCTGTCGGGGAAGACCGTGGGTATATCCCCGCGGCCATGAAACCATCCTAACGAGTCGTGCAGTTGCGTGACCTCGCCGACGATGAGCAGCGACGGCGATTCCGCCGCCGTGATCTTGTTGGGCAGGGTCGTCAGCGTGCCGGTGTAAACGCGCTGGTTGTCGGTTGTGCCGCGCTCTATCAGGGCGGCCTTGCCGCCGCGCGCCATCCCGTGGGCGATGAGCTGATCGCAGATCTGGCGGGCGCTGCCCAGGCTCATGTAGAACACCAGTGTGTCCCGGCTTTCGGCGAGGTTCTTCCAGTCGAGATCCAGCTCGTCGCCGCGTCGGTGGCCCGTGACGAAGCGGACCGACTGGGCGTGGTCGCGGTGGGTGAGCGGGATGCCCGCGTAGGCTGCGCAACCGCTGGCGGCAGTGATGCCGGGCACCACCTGGAAAGGCAGGCCTGCGGCGGCCAGCACCTCGATCTCCTCGCCGCCCCGGCCGAAGATGAAGGGGTCGCCCCCCTTGAGCCGGGCGACACGCTTGCCTTGTGCTGCGAGATCGCGGAGCAGGCCGCTGATGTCTTCTTGGGAGCAGCTGTGATGGCCGGCGCGCTTGCCGACGTAGATCCGCTCGGCCTCGCGGCGCGCGAGATCGACGATGGCCGGGGCGACCAGCCGGTCGTACACCACCACGTCGGCCTTTTGCAGCAGGCGCAGGGCGCGAAAGGTCAGCAGGTCGGGATCGCCGGGGCCCGCCCCGATCAGATAGACCTCGCCGGAATCGGTCGGTGCGGCCTTGTCGGTGAGCAGCTGGGCGAGTTGGCCCTCGGCCTCGCGTTCCTTGCCAGACAGCACCAGGTTGCCGATCGGGCCATCGATCACGTCCTCCCAGAAGCGCTTGCGGGTCTCGAGGCCGTGGATGCGATCTTTGGCGGCTTGGCGGTAGCGGCCCAGCAGGTTGGCCAGCCGGCCGAAGCTCGCCGGGATAAGGGTCTCAAGTCGCGCCCGCATCAGCCGGGCGAGTACCGGCGAGCGTCCGCCGGTGGAGACCGCGATGGTTACCGGGCTCCGGTCGACGATCCCCGGCAGGATGAAGCTGCACAGCTCGGGCTGATCGGCGACGTTGACCGGGATGCCGCGGCACTCGCAGGCGGCGAATACCGCGCGGTTGACCTGTGTCTCATCGGTTGCGGCGATCACCAAGCGGTTACCGGCGACCATCGCGTCCGCGAATTCGGCTTCGTGCCAGGCAAGCCGGCCATCGTCCACCATGCGGCGGGTCTCGCCGCTGACCGCGGGGGCGACGACCGTCACCCGGGCACCGGCGGCGCGCATCAGGTCCGCCTTGCGGGCGGCGACCGCGCCGCCGCCAACGACCAGACAGTCCTTGTCGCGCAGATTCATGAAAATGGGTAGCTGGTCCATGGGTCGGTTCCCCTCAGATGTTTGTTGCCGTCAGGCGCTTGGCGATGAGTTGCTTGAGCTCTGGGATGCAGGAGCCGCAGTTGGTGCCGCAGCGCAGCGCCTTGCCCAGTGCGTCCGGCGTGTCGAGGCCTTCGGCATCGATCGCCTCCAGAACCGTGGTTTCCCCGACCTGAAAGCAGGAGCAGACGATCGGGCCGGTATCGGGCATCGGCTCGGCGGGACGGCCGGCTAGCAGGCCGAGTCGTTGCGTTAATGACAGTTCGTCAGAGCGGATAAGTTCGGCCAACCACTCGCGTGAGGGCAGGTCGGGAGTGCGGCCAACGAACAGCACGGCGACCACCCGGCCGTCGACCACGCGGGCTGCGCGGAACTGGCCGCCAGCCGGGTCGTCGTAGGTCTGCCACTCGCCCCCTTCACCGAGGAGGTGACCGGCCCATGCAGACCAGTCGGCGATCGGTTCGCGACCGGCCATCTCATAGCGAATCCCACCCTCGATCGGGATGAGGGTCCAGTACTCGGCTTGTGGCCGTGCGACCGGCTCGCGACTGACCAGCGTGGCGAACCAGGTGGCGGCAAACGGGCGTACGGCGACGGTCGCGTGCTTGGATTCCGGCTGCCCGGAGTAGGGGTCGACGTGTGCTGGGATTAGCGAGCCCACGCAGGCGCTGCCGCTGAACTGGGCGTTCCAGTGGATCGGTACGAACAGTGAACCCGGGTGCTGCGCCGTGGTGATGCGCACCCGGCCGATATAGCGGCCCTGCTCTCCACGGATTTCGGCGAATCGGTTCGGCTCGAGCCCGTAGCGGGCCGCGTCCTGCGGATGAACCTCAACGAACGGCTCATCGATGTGCTGCATCAGCCGCGATGCCTTGGCAGTGCGGGTCATCGTGTGCCACTGATCGCGAATCCGCCCGGTGTTCATGATGAGCGGGCGGCGTGCCGATACCTTGATGGCCGGGCCGGTGGCCGTGATGGCGACGAAACGCGCCCGGCCAGTGGGCGTGAAGAAGCGACCGTCCTCGAACAGGCGCTTGCGGCCTTGCCCGGTGGCCGGATCGATCGGCCAGTGGATCGGGGCGAGCCGGTCGTAGTCCGCGTCGCTCAACCGAGCCAACGCGCTGATATCGAAATCGCGCGAGCCGTGGTTCTCGTAGCCTGAGAGCGCGGCGTGCTCGCGGAAGATGTCTGCGGGCCCGCGATAGGGAAAGGCCTCAGCGAAACCCAGCCGCCGGGCCACCTCGGTGATCGTCCACCAGTCGTGGCGAGCTTGTCCGGGTGGCGTGAGAAAGCCGCGCTGGCGGGAGATGCATCGTTCGGAGTTCGTGACCGTGCCATCCTTTTCCGCCCAGCCGGTCGCCGGTAGGAGCACGTCGGCACAGGCGGTGGTGTCGGTCTCCTGCATGCAGTCGGAGACGATCACCAGCGGGCAGCGACGCAGCGTTTCGCGGACCCGCTCGGATTCCGGCAGGCTCACCACCGGGTTGGTCGCCATGATCCAGATTGCCTTGATTTGCCCGGACTCCACCGCCTCGAACAGGTCGGTGGCCTTGAGACCCGGTGCATTCGCCATGGCGGGAGACCCCCAGAAGCGTCCGACGCGCTCGACCGCGCCCGGTTGCTGGAAATCCATGTGGGCGGCCAGCTGGTTGGCCAGCCCGCCGACTTCACGACCGCCCATCGCGTTGGGTTGGCCGGTTATCGAGAACGGTCCCTGCCCGGGCGCACCGAGGCGGCCGGTGGCGAGGTGGCAGTTGATGATCGCGTTCGCCTTGTCCGAGCCGCTCGAGGACTGATTCACGCCCTGCGAGTAGATTGTGACGGTCCGCTCGCGGCTGGCGAACCAGTCGAAGAAGGTGTGCAGGTCTTCGATGTCGACGCCGGTCGAGCGTGCCACCGCCCCGATATCGGGCGCGTCGGCCCGAGCGGCGGCGATCGCCTGGGCGAACCCCTCGGTATGCGCGTTGATATAGGCCGTATCGATCGCGTTGTCATCGGCCAGTCGCGCGAGCAAACCATTGAAGAGAAAGGCATCGCTGCCTGGGGCGATCGCCAAATGCAGGTCGGCGATGTCACAAGTGGCAGTCTGGCGCGGGTCGATGACGACCACTCGCATCTGGGGGCGGGCGCGTTTGGCGGCAGCCAGGCGCTGGTACGTTACCGGGTGGGTCCAAGCCGCGTTCGACCCCACTAGGACGACCAGGTCGGCGAGTTCCAGGTCCTCGTAGCAGGTGGGTACGGTATCGGTGCCAAACGCCCGTTTGTAGCCGACTACCGCCGAGGCCATGCATAGGCGCGAGTTGGTGTCGATGTTGGCCGTGCCGATGAAGCCCTTCATCAGCTTGTTGGCCGCGTAGTAGTCCTCGGTGAGCAGCTGGCCGGAGACGTACATCGCCACAGCATTCGGCCCGTGCTCATCGATGACGCGGCGAAAGCCGTCGGCGACGGTGTCGAGTGCGGTGTCCCAGTCCACTGCCTCGCCATCGACCTGCGGCACCAGCATGCGCCCGGCCGGGTCGACGGTCTCGTGCAGGGCGGAGCCCTTGACGCACAGGCGCCCGAGGTTGGCCGGATGATCCTTGCTGCCCACCACACCCACCAGACGCCCGTTGTCGAGGCGGGCGTCGACGCCGCAGCCGACTCCGCAGTAGGGACATGTTGTCTTGATGGTCTCGTGCATTTCTCACTCGCAAAAAAAAGACGCCCGATCCAGCGTGGGCTTGCAGCCACGTGGAACGGACGTCTTTGTCCAGGTCTATTTTTTCGCCCCGCCGTTGGGACGCTTACCCTTGCTCAAGCAGGGTTCATGCCACCCACGTCATGACTGACAATCAATGGCTTACGCACGACAGACGGCGGCATGGTCGCGTCGATGCACCAGCGGCGATCACCATCGAGTGGCGACCGTTCCATCGTGGTGCATGGCGAACCAATCGCTTTACGCCTCGGGCTGGGCAAGCTGCACCCTGCCGTCGACGACCCGTACGGGGTAGCTGCGGGCACTGACCGAGTTCTCGAGGCACTGGCCGTCGCGGAGGCGGTAGTGCTGCTTGTTCAGCGGCGAGGCAACCACCGGCTCGCCGTCGAGGTCACCGAGGATGCCTCGCGAAAGGACGTTGGCTTGGCCCAGCGGGTCCCAGTTACCGATGGCGTAAACGGATGGCTCCGTGTGGGGAATCAGGAACAGGGCCACCTGGCGTTTGCCCACCAGGGCGGCGACGCCGGATTGGGGCACCAATTCGTCCAGCGCGCAGATGTCGATCCAGGTGGACTCGGTACGTTCTGCCACAGTCATGGTCATGCCTCCTCGGCCAGGGTCTCGGTCCCGGCACGCTGTCGTTTTTCCTCAGCGGTCGCCGGACGGATCTGGCCGCGCTCCTCGACGAACAGCACGTTGTCATCCGGCTGGTCGGAATTGACGAAGCTGCGAAAGCGCTTGAGCTTGGCGGGATCGGCCAGGGTGCTCTTCCATTCGCACCGGTAGCTGTCGACCACTGCCTGCATCTGGCTCTCGAGTTCCTCACCGATTCCGATCCGGTCGTCGATCACCACCTCGCGCAGGTACTCGAGTCCGCCTTCGAGGTTCTCCAGCCAGACGCTGGTGCGCTGCAGCCGGTCGGCGGTCTTGATGTAGAACATCAGCAGCCGGTCGATGTAGCGGATCAGGTGCTCGTCGTCGAGATCGGTGGCGAACAGGTCGGCGTGTCGCGGCTTCATGCCGCCGTTGCCGCAGACGTAGAGGTTCCAGCCGTTCTCGGTGGCGATAACGCCGATGTCCTTGCTCTGGGCCTCGGCGCACTCGCGGGTGCAGCCGGAGACGGCGAACTTGAGTTTGTGCGGCGAGCGCAAGCCCTTGTAGCGGTTCTCGATGTGGATCGCCATGCCTACCGAGTCCTTCACGCCGTAGCGACACCAGGTGGAGCCCACGCAGGATTTCACCGTGCGCACTGACTTGCCGTAGGCATGACCGGTCTCGAAGCCCGCCTCGATCAGCTCCTCCCAGATCGGCGGTAGCTGCTCCTTGCGAGCGCCAAACAGGTCGATGCGTTGGCCGCCCGTGATCTTGGTGTAGAGACCGTATTTCTTGGCCACGCTGCCGATTACGATCAGTTTTTCGGCGGTGATTTCGCCGGCCGGCACCCGTGGGACGATCGAGTAGGTGCCGTCTTTCTGCATATTGGCGAGGTAGGTGTCGTTGGTGTCCTGCAGCGGCTGGTGCACGGGTTCGAGCACGTGCTCGTTCCATACCGAGGCGAAGATCGAGGCGGCCGTCGGCTTGCAGATATCGCATCCCAGACCGCGGCCGTGACGCTCGAGTAGTTCCGCGAAGGTACGGATGCCCTCGACCCGCACCAGGTGGTAGAGCTCGATGCGGGTATGCGAGAAGTGCGCGCAGATGTCGGTGTTGACCTCCATGCCGCGCTTGGCAAGCTCGTGGTCGACGGTCGACTTGAGCAATGCGGCGCAGCCGCCGCAGCCGGTGGAGGCCTTGGTCGCGCCCTTGATGTCGCCCAGGTTGGCGCAACCGCCGTCGAGTGCTTCGATGATCCCGCCCTTGGTGACGTTGTGGCAGGAGCAGATCGTGGCGGTCTCCGGCAGGGCGTCGGGGCCCAAGGCCGGTGGGCCGTCACCGGCCGGCGCGATCAACGACTCGGGGTGCTCGGGCAAGTCGAGGCCGTTGCGGGCGTATTGGAGCAGGATGTCGTAGTCGGCGCTGTCGCCTACCAGCACCGCGCCGATCAGCTTACCGTCAAGCACCACCAGTCGCTTGTAGGTGGCGTCCGGCTCGTTGATGGTGGCATAGGCCTGGGCGCCGGGCGTGCGGGCGTGCGCATCGCCGATTGAGCCTACCTCGACGCCCAGCAGCTTGAGCTTGGTGCTCATGTCCGCGCCAGTGAAGGCGGCCGTCTCGCCGGCCTCGGTCAACTGCTTGACGGCGACGTCGGCCATGGCATAGCCCGGCCCGACGAGACCGAAAATCTGGCGGTTCCACAGCGCGCATTCGCCGATGGCATAGATGGCCGGGTCGGAAGTGCGGCACTGGTCGTCGATCACGACGCCGCCGCGTTCGCCCACCGCGATCCCGGCCTTGCGCGCCAGCTCGTCATGCGGACGGATGCCCGCAGAGAAAAGCACCAGGTCGGTCTCCAGCGCCTCGCCATCGGCGAAGTTCATGCGCAGCCGGTGGTGTTCGCCGGCGTCGATCAGTTGCGTGGCCTTGCCGGTGTGTACACGCACGTCGAGGGCCTCGATCTGGCGACGGAGCATGTCGCCGCCGGCCAGGTCGAGTTGGGCGGGCATCAGCTGCGGGGCGAACTCGACGACGTGGGTCTCGAGGCCCAAATGCTTGAGCGCGTTGGCTGCCTCAAGACCCAGCAGGCCGCCACCGACCACCACGCCGCGCCGGCCGTGTTCGGCATGGTCACGAATCGCATCGAGGTCCTCGAGGGTGCGATAGACCAGGCAGCCGTCCTGATCCCGACCCTCGATGGGTGGGACGAACGCGTACGAGCCGGTGGCCAGCACCAGCCGGTCGTAGCCGTGCCGGGTACCGTTACGCGTCACCACCTCGCGGGCGTCGGTGTCGATTTCGACCACGGGGGTGTCGAGGTGAAGGTCGATGCCTTGCTCGCGGTAGTTTTCGGCCGTGGTGAGCGCGAGATCCTCAGCGTTCTTGCCGGAAAAGTACTCGGAGAGATGCACGCGATCGTAGGCGGCGCGGGGTTCCTCGCCGAAGACGGTCACGTCAAAGCGGGCAAGGCCGTCGGCCTCGATCATCTTTTCGACGAAGGCATGACCGACCATGCCGTTGCCGATCACGATGAGTTGTTGTCGGTTGCTCATGGTGTGCTCCTGTCCGCAGTGTCAGGCGGCGTTTTCGGTGGGCGAGTCGTGAGAGGGGGTGAGTGCGTCGTCCGGCTCGCAGAAGTGTTTGCCGAACAGCAGACGGTCACGGAATGTGCGCACGTTGCCGTGGTCCTCGAGCAGGTCGAAGTACCACCCCCCGTCGGCCACATCGCCGACCAGTACCGCGCCGACCACGCGGTCGCCGCGGAGAATGAGTTTCTTGTAAATACCCTGTTGCGGGTCGCGAAGGCGCAGACAGTGATCGCCGGGTTCGGGATCAATCCGGCCGGCGGAGAACACGTCGATGCCGGTCACCTTCAGGCGGGTGGATGTGAGTCGGTCGCGGTAGTGTCCCTGGCCGGTGGTCAGCACGTCGGCCAGCACGCGGGCCTGATCCCAGATCGGGGCGACCAGGCCGTAGGTGCGACCACGATGCTCGATGCATTCGCCCAGGGCGTAAATGGCCGGGTCATCGCTGCGCAACTGCTCGTTGACCCGGATGCCGCGGCCGCAGTCCAGCCCGGCAACTTGCGCGAGCGAGATCTCCGGTTGGATGCCGATGGTGAACAGCACGGTCGAGGCCGGCAGCCGGCGGCCGTCGTCCAGCCGCACGGCCTCGGCCCGTGCAACTCCCTCGATCGCGTTAGCCTGGGCGTCCAGCACGAAGCGCACGCCCCGAGCCGCCAATTCCTGCCGCAAGATGGCGGCGGCTTCGTCGTCCAACTGGCGGTTCATCAGCACCGGGTTGCGGTGGACCACCGTCACATCGACGCCGTGGCCGGCGAGCCCGGCAGCCGCTTCCAGTCCCAACAGTCCGCCGCCGAGGATCACCACCGGCCGGGGATCGGACAGCCGGGTGCGCAGGAACTCGACGTCGGCGAGATCCCGGAAGCCGCCCACGCCGGCCAGATCGATGCCCGGTATCTCCGGCAGCCAGGGGCGCGAGCCGGTGGCGAGCACAAGCTGGTCGTAGGGGACGGTCACCCCGGCGCGACTGGTCACCTCGCGCCGCTCGCGATCGATCGTCACCACTGGGTCGCCGAGATGCAGCGCAATGTCGTGGCGGGCGTACCACTCGCGTGGGTTGAGCATGATCTCCGCGACCGTCTTCTCGCCCGCAAGCACCGGTGAGAGCATGATCCGGTTGTAGTTGCCATGCGGCTCGGCGCCGAACACGGTGATCGCGTGGCTGCCGGCCTCATGCTCGACCAGCTCCTCCAGCAGGCGCGCGCCGGCCATGCCGTTGCCGATTATTACTAGCCGCGGCTTCATGCGACGCGTTCCTTCGCCTTGTCCTTGGTCGTTCCCTTGGCCGCAGCGGGGCTCGAGCTGCCGATTTCCTCGACCTTCTTCTGCTTTTCATAGAGGAAGGTCAGTACCTCGTGGCGATAGTGGTTGTAGGTCGGGTCGTCGGCCAGGGCCAGACGGTTGCGGGGTCGCGGCAGGTCGATGGTGAGGATTTCGCCCACGGTGGCCGCTGGACCGTTGGTCATCATCACGATGCGGTCGGAGAGCAGCACGGCCTCGTCGACGTCGTGGGTGATCATGATCACCGTGTTGCCCAGATCGGCCTGGATCTCCATCAGCGAGTCCTGCAGATGGGCCCGGGTGAGTGCGTCGAGCGCGCCGAAGGGTTCGTCCATCAGCAGCACCTTCGGTTGCATCGCCAATGCCCGGGCGATGCCGACGCGCTGCTTCATGCCCCCAGAGATCTCGTCCGGGCGCTTGTGCAGGGCGTGATCCATCTGGACCAAGGCAAGATTGTGGTGGATCCAGTCGCGCATCTCGGCGCGGCTCATGCGGCCCTTGAAGACCTTCTTCACCGCCAGTTCAACGTTTTGGTAGACGGTCAGCCAGGGCAGCAGTGAATGGTTCTGGAAGACCACCGCCCGCTCGGGGCCCGGTTGATCGACCTCGCGGCCGTCGAGCAGCACGCCGCCGCGGGTGGCCTGGTGCAGTCCGGCGAGAATGTTGAGTACGGTCGACTTGCCGCAGCCGGAGTGGCCGATTAGCGAGATGAACTCGCCTTCGTCGACCTTGAGGTTGATGTTGTCGAGGGCTTGGAAGGGTCCCTTGGGCGTGGGGAACTCGATGTCGACGCCCGTCAGTTCGAGGTGTGATTGAGTCATGACGAAGTCTCCATTAACGCATTATTGCGGTCTTGTCCCAGGACATGGCTCGCTGCAGCGCAAGCATGCCCCGGTCGAGGAGGAAGCCGATCAGGCCGATCACCAGCACGGCGACCATGATCCGGGCCAGTGAGTCGGACGAGCCGTTCTGGAACTCGTCCCAGACGAACTTTCCGAGGCCAGGGCTCTGAGCCAGCATTTCGGCGGCGATCAGCACCATCCAGGCGATACCCAGCGACAGGCGCAGGCCGGTGAAGATCATCGGGATGGAGGAGGGCAGGACGATCTTGACCACGTGGGTCAGCCAACCCAGGCGCAGCACCTGGGAGACGTTGAGCAGATCGCGGCTGACGGTGTTCACGCCCACGGTGGTGTTGATCATCGTCGGCCAGAGAGAACACAGGACGACGGTGATCATCGAGGTCAGGAAAGACTTGTCGAACATGGGATCATCGGTGACGTAGACCGCGCTGACGACGATGGTGACCAGCGGCAGCCACGCCAGTGGCGAGACCGGCTTGAAGATCTGCACCAGCGGGTTGAACGCCGCGTACAGGTTGCGGCTCAGGCCGGTGATGATGCCCAGCGGGATGGCGATGATCGAGGCGATTAAGAAACCCGAGAGCACGGTGATCAGGCTGGTGATGACCTGGTCGAAGAATGTCGCCTTGCCGGTGTAGTCGTGAATCCGCGGCTCGTACCCTGGATCGTTGGCCAGCCGCTCGGCGATCCGGTCGTCCTGGCGTTCATAGAAGGCCTCGGCCTTTTCGCGCTCGGCGACGTGCTCCACGTAGAGCGCCTCGGCCTGGTTCCAGACTTGCGCCGGGCCGGGGAACTGGCCGAGCGAGGTGTCGATCTTCCCGGCCACGCCGGACCAGAGCATCAGGAAGACCATCAGGCCGATGACCGGCAGGCCGACCGTGCGGAACAAGACGTCGAGTTGGGCCCGGGGGCTCTCGCCCCGGGCCAGGTTCACGAACGGGGCGATGGCCCGTGGTGTCTTGAGTGACAGGTTGGTGTTCATGGTTTAACTCCGGATGTTCGGGCAGTCCAGGTCGGTCAGACCTGGTCCTCGCCCTTGAGACCGATGGGGAACTGTTTGAGGTACTCGTTCGGCTTGCGCCCGTCGTAGGTGACGCCGTCGATAAACTCACTCTGCGGCGGCTTGAAGCCGGTTTCGCTGTCGAAATCCGGGAAGTCGTCGGCGCTCATCGTTCCGTCGGCGATCAGCTCGCGCGCCGCCTGGGTGTAGATGTCCGGGCGGTAGACCTGCTTGGCGGTCTCCATGTACCAGTCGTCCGACTTGCGCTCGGCAATCTGGCCCCAGCGGCGCATCTGCGTGAGGTACCAGATGGCATCCGAGTAGTAGGGGTAGGTGGCGTTGTAACGGAAGAAGACGTTGAAGTCGGGGACCGGGCGCTCGTCGCCCTTCTCGTACTCGAAGGTGCCGGTCATGGAATTGGCGATCACCTTCTCATCGGCGCCGACATAGTTCGGCCGCGCCAGGATCTCGACCGCCTCGGGCCGGTTGGCGTTGTCGTCGGCATCCAGCCACTTGGCGGCCCGGATCAGCGCCTTGACCAGACGCACGGTGGTATTGGGATACGTCTCGGCGAACTCGCGCGTGATCCCGAACACCTTCTCCGGGTTGTTCTTCCAGATCTCGTAGTCCGTGATGACCGGCACGCCGATGCCCTTGAACACGGCCTGCTGGTTCCAGGGTTCACCGACGCAATAGCCGCTGATGGTGCCGGCCTCGAGGGTCGCGGGCATTTGCGGGGGCGGGGTGACCGAAAGCTGGGCATCGGCGTCGATGAGCCCGGAGGTGTCGCCGTTGCTCGGATCGTAGTAGCCCGGGTGAATCCCGCCGGCAGCCAGCCAATAGCGCAGCTCGTAATTGTGGGTGGAGACGGGAAACACCATGCCCATCTTGAACGGCTGACCCTCGGCATTACGCCGGTCGACCACCGGTTTGAGGTAGTCGGCCTTGATCGGGTGGACTGGTTTGCCATCGTCGCGCTTGGGCAGGTCGGGGAGCATTTCCTCCCAGACGTCGTTGGACAGCGTGATGCCGTTGCCATTGAGGTCCATGGAGAAGGGCGTGATGATCTCCGCTTCGGTGCCGTAACCGATGGTGGCGGCGAGCGGTTGCCCGGCAAGCATGTGTGCCCCGTCGAGTTGGCCGGTAATCACGCCGTCGAGCAGCACCTTCCAGTTGGCCTGGGCTTCAAGCGTGACGTACAACCCCTCGTCTTCGAAGTAACCCTTCTCGTAGGCGATGGCGAGTGGCGCCATGTCGGTCAGCTTGATGAAGCCGAAGGTCAGGGCCTCCTTCTCCGCGTAGCCGATTTCGGCCTGCGCCGGCAGGGCGGTCAGGGCGCTGCCGGCCAGTGCCGCACCGGCCAGGCTCATCGCGGTGCGCTGCAAAAAGCGGCGTCGTGACGGGGTTGTTTGGGTCATGAGATCTCTCCTATGGACGATTCGTGGGCATGAAATAAAAAAGGCGCTCACGCTCCGGCTTTGCCGGATTCGTGAGCGCCTTTGCTCGTTTTGATTGGTTGCTCCCGCCGCCGTTGGCGGGGCGTGCTTTACTTAATGCATGGGCTGTGCCATTTTTCTATAGTCTGATAAAACAACAGGTTGTTGGATTTAATCCCGATTGGCCGGTTGGCCGTTGCCCCATGACGCGGCAGCTGTTCGCCATCATGGTGCAACGATGGCCGGATTCAGCCCGGCGGGTCGAATGCTTGTCCGTTAAGGAAACGGTCGGCGCCCAACGTGAGCCCGCCGGGCGTTTCCTGCCAGTTTGTGGCGTGGATGCCCTCGCGTTTGCTGCGCTCGATGGGTAGGGGCTCGCCGAGATCCTGCATCAGTTCCCGGTACGGCCGATCATCGAACACTTGCGCGGCGAGTCGGGGGAGCAGGCCCTCTCCATCCGCCAGATCGCTGTCGAGTGGCAACTGCTCGAGCATCCACAGCGCCTGTGACCACCACGGATAGTTGGCCGAGTAGCGATGGAACACGTTGAAATCAGGCAGTTCGACGATCGGTTCGTCTCGCCCCATCTGGATTCGCCCGGTAAGCGACGGGGCGATCGCCGCCTCCGGGGCGTCGATCACGTGCGCTTCGGCGATCATCTGCGCCGCCTCGAGGCGGTGCTCGGGATCGTCCAGCCAGGCGCATGCCTCGTAGAGTGCGGCCATCAGCGCCTTGAGCGTCTGCGGGTGGGCCTTCGCCCAGGCGTGTGTCACGCCGAGGACCTTTTCCGGACTGTTGTTCCAGATCTCGTAGCCGGTGATCGCGATTCGCCCCTCGCCGCGCTGGACCGCGAGGGTATTCCAGGGTTCGCCCACGCAGAAACCGTCGATATGGCCATGGTGGAGGTTGGCGACCATCTGTGGTGGGGGAATCACCACGATGCGCACGTCGTGGTCGGGCTCGATGCCGTGATGCTTCAGCCACAGGCGGAGCTGCAGGGTATGCATGGAATAGGGGAAAACCGTGGCGAAGGTGCGCTTAGGTCGGCCCTCAACCTGTTCGCGGGCGATCAGGCGCTGGAGTGCGCGCCCCACATCACCGACGTCATTGCCGCCTGCCAGTTCCGCCAGTTCGCGATGGAGGGCGGTGGACAGGGTGATGGCGTTGCCGTTGAGATTCAGCACGAAGGGGGCGAGCATCGCTTTGGTGACCGAGCCGAGTCCGGCGGTGCAGGCCAGCGGCATGGGCGCGAGCATCTGGGCGCCGTCCAGTTCGCCGATGATCACCCGGTCTCGGATGTTGGCCCAGGAGACCTCGCGCTTGAGTTCGACATCAAGCCCCCACTTCTCGAATAGGCTTTTTTCGTGGGCGACGATCAGTGGGGCGCAGTCGGTCAGTGGAATAAAGCCCAGCGTGAGGCGTCTTTTCTCCGGTTGGTAAATCGTCTTGGTGTTCGTCGGGTCCATGCTGTGCTCTCTCAGATGCCGTCGTCGCCGACGAGATCGAATACCGCGATCACGTTGCGCGCCGTCTCGACCAGTTGCTGGTTGCGATTCATGGCCATCTTCCGCATGGCGTGGTAGGCCTGTGTCTCGTCGAAGCCGCGATGCTTCATCAACAGCCCCTTGGCCTTCTCGACCACCTTGCGGTCCTCGAGTTGGGTGCGGGTCTCGTCCAGTTCGTTGCGCAGGGCTTGGAATTCGCGGAATCGCGCGACGGCCACGTCGACGATCGGCCTGACGCGATCCACGCGCATGCCGTCGTAGATGTACGCGCTGACGCCCGCCTTGATCGCCTTAGCAATGCTTTCTTCGCTGTCCTCCTCGGAAAACAGCACGATGGGCCGCGGATTGTCGCGCGAGACCACCGACATGTTCTCAAGCGCATCGCGATCGGGTGACTCGATGTCGATGATCACGACGTCTGGCTGGTGAGCTTCGACTTCCTGCGAGAGTCGTTCAACGCTGGCCAGTCGGGCGACGACCTCGTGCCCGGCATCCTGGAGGGATTGTTCGACGATCGCGGCACGGCCACGATCCTGATCGATGAGCATCACGCGCATGGCTCGGTGGCACTTCCTGGTATTCCGGGGGAGGGTGTTGCCGGTCATGGGCGCCCGTAAATCGGTGGGCGGTGACGGTCGTTACCGCACTGATTGCAACTCCCATGCCACTACCGCGAGCGGCGAGGCGGCACGGATGCGCGGCACCGGTGCATCAGTGGGTCGCTGTCTGCCGGTGCAATCCGCGGCACGAATGCACTGTGCTGATGCATATCCGGGGGCGTCTCCCAACCACTGTATGGAGCTAGCGGTGCCAGAAGCCCAGATGGGTGATGTCGGTCATGACATGCGTGGCGACGGACGCGCAGCCGAAGCCCGCCGCGCGGCGCCCGTCGGTCAGGGCCAGCTTGCCGATGGGCAGAGGGTCGGGACGTCGTTGATGAATGAGCCGAACTGGGTGGCGGGCACGTGCCAGACTTTTGCACGGCGATGGCCGTGCCGCCTTCCTGGGGGGCACCCATGGGTGGTGCGGTAGGGCGTATAAGTCTTACTCGTGATCGAGAGAGTGTCAGCAAAACCGCGGACGGTCCGTGATTTCCTTACCCGTGCGCGGAGATGGGTGTTCGCTTCAGGGGAGCGAGGGCCGCTATGTGCTCAGGTGACAGACCGCAACAGCCACCGAGCACCTGCGCACCTTCTTCAATCCACGCCTCGGCATACCGGCGCAGATCGGGTGGCTCGATCACGTCCTCGAACTGCCAATGAGGGGATTTGAAATATCCGGAGTCCGGGTACGCCATGAGGGGGCCGTCGAAGGTGCGCCGTAGGATCTCGAGGGCATCGGAGACCGCGTTCGCGGGTGTGTGCATGATGCCCGCCACGTCGACCGGCCAATCGTCCAGGACCGAGAGGATTTGCTCGAAGGGAACATCGTCGTCGGGCCCGAACCCGAGAACCTGCCCGTTCTCGTCGTGCCTGGCCGAGAACCCGGCCCAGACTGGCAGGCCCGTCTGGGCCGCGGCCTCGAAGACCAGTAGCATTCGGTGGGGGTCGTACATCATTTCCAGGAGGAGCAGGTCGCAGCCCTCGTCGCGGAGTAGCAGGGCCTGTTCGCGCAGCGCCAGGGCCATCTCGTCGAGGCCGATGGCCGCGTTCGTGTCCGGCTGGGCGGATGCTGCGGCGATCGGCCCCCGGTGAGACAACGACCCGGCGACCATGACATCCGGCCGGTGGCCGCGCTCCCTTGCCCGCAGTGCGGCGCGGACTGATGCCCGGTTGATCTCATCGAACTTGTCGCCAAGGCCGTCAAGTTCGAGAAGGGCGCGCGAGGTGGCGTACGTGTTCGCCGTGATGATGTCGGCGCCGGCAGCGATGTAGTCCCGGTGGACCTGTTCCAGGACCTCGCTGTGTTCGAGAGATGCCGGGCCACTCCATGCGCCAGCGCTCATGGGCACGCCGCGTTTTTCAAGCTCGGTGCCGGTTGCCCCGTCGAGTAGCCTGATTTCGCCTTTTCGCAGCGCGGTATACGTCATTGCCATGCCATCCCGGGTCGATTCTTGTCTCCCTGCGATTGTGGCAGACAACGTCGTTCATGAATCGCAGTTGGGTCGTGTCATTGGTGCGGGCGTGACGGTTGCCGGTGGCTTGCTGTTGGCCCTGTGAAGTCGAGCGGATTGATCACGCGATACTGAGTGGGCAACGATTTTCGTTTCGTTGTCGCAAGGCCAACGCGGATCCTGCCCCCTTTCGTCGGTCCAGGCATCGCGGCACAAGGCGGCGGAGCCCGCGGGCAAGGCGTTTTTCCCTGCGGTTGTGCGACGCGGAATCCCACCTGACTTTCTCTTCGGCTGTTGTTCCGGACGTTGGCAAAAGCCTGGGCAAGGGTCTGGCCAGGACATGGCTAGGACCTGGCGTTGCCGGTGTGTGCCAGCGCGAAGCAAGGCGGGGGAGGCTTCATTCCAACGACAAGACCCCTTTCTCGCCACCCAGGTGAGGGCTGAGCGGCGGGCCGTGCCACCGGCGTGGGCGCTGGGTGCCTAACTTGGTGTCGAACTTGCTGAGTCGTGGGGGAAACGGCTTCCCAGCACCGGGAGCCCGTATTTCTCCATGGATATCCCCCCATGTGGTGCATTGCCGTCACCGGCGTGCGCGTCATTGGGGCAGAAAGGGGCGCCCCGCATGCAGTTGTCGGATATCGACGTCGTCTGGGTCTTGGTGAGCGCCACGCTGGTGCTGTTGATGCAGGCGGGGTTTCTCGCCCTGGAAACCGGCGTGACGCGGCGCAAGAACGCGATCAACGTGGCGATGAAGAACGCCGCGGATCTCATGCTCACCTTGCTGGCATTCTGGGCGGTGGGATTCGGTCTGATGTTCGGGCCGAGCGTGATGGGCCTGATCGGGGGCGGTGGTTGGTCGCCGAACCTCGCGGATCTGGCCGTCGAGGAGGCGGTCTTCTTCCTCTTTCAGGCGATGTTCGCCGCGACCGCCGCAACGATCGTCTCCGGGGCCGTCTCCGAGCGGATGTCGTATGTCAGCTACGGGCTGGTCACCCTGGTCGTGGTGCTATTGCTTTACCCCCTTGCCGGTCACTGGGCCTGGGGCGGGGTATTCGCCACGGGCGACGGTTGGCTGGCCGCGCTCGGCTTCGTCGATTTTGCCGGCTCGACCGTGGTGCACAGTGTCGGCGGTTGGGTTGCCCTCGCGGCGGTCCTGATCATCGGCCCACGCATCGGTCGTTTCACCGACGAGGGCGCGCAACGCATTCCCGCCAGCAACCTGCCACTGGCCTTGCTGGGCGGGCTGTTCTTCCTGATCGGCTGGATCGGCTTTAACGGCGGCAGTGAATTGGGCCTGACCGAGCGCGTGCCGGCAATCATCGGCAATACCCTTCTGGCCGCCGCGGCGGGGGCGGTGACCGCCCACTTCCTTGGCCTGCGTATCCAGGGTGGCTACGTCGACAACCTGTTGCTGCCCTTGAACGGTTTGCTGGCGGGGCTGGTCGCGATCACCGCCGGGGCGCACGCGGTCTCCACCGGGATCGCCGTGCTGATCGGGGCGATCGGCGCGGCCGTGATGCTGGTGGTCGATTTATGGATGATCCGCCGTCGGCTGGACGACAGCATCGGTGCCGTGCCGGTCCATCTGGCGGCCGGCATCTGGGGCACCCTGGCCGTGGGCCTGTTCGGTCAACTCGAGCAATTGGGTACCGGGCTGGGGCGCCTCGAGCAGATCGGGGTGCAGCTGCTCGGCATTGTCGCCATCGGCGCGACCACTTTCGTCCTCGCCTGGCTGATCCTGCGTGGCATCGACCGGTGGCGCCCATTGCGCGTGAGTGCGGAGGACGAGATGGTCGGTCTGAACGTCAGTGAGCACGGCGCACGGACGGATCTGCTCGATCTGCTCGATGCGATGGAGCGCCAGGCCAATGACACGGATCTGTCCCAGCGTGTGCCGGTCGAGCCGTTCACCGAAGTCGGGCTGATCGCCCGTCGTTACAACGCGGTGATGGTGGCGCTGGAGAAGGCGGTGAACCGCACCCGGACGATGTTCCGTGACATGAGTGAGGGCATTGTCACCTTCGACACGGCCGGCCGCGTGATCAGCATCAACCCCGGTGCGGAAAAACTGCTGGCCGTCCCGGAAGAGGGCGTTAGCGGTCGACCGCTGGATGAATTGTTCAGGCCGTTGCTGGGCGAGCGTCTCGCGCGCGGCATCAACGAACGGCTGCGCTCGGGTTCGATCCAGGAACTGGTCGGCCGGATCGGCACGCAGGAACGCACCCTCGAACTGCAGGCCTCTCCCAGCGACGAGGCAGGGCAGGCGTTCTACACCGCCGTGTTGCGGGATGTCACCGAACGTCGTCAGGTGCAGAACCAGCTCGACCGCCAACGGGAACTGGCGCAGGTGACGCTCGAATCGATCGTGGATGCGGTGATCGCCACCGACGAGACGGGGCGGGTGCGTTTCATCAATGCCAACGCCGGCAATCTGAGCCGTTGGCCGGTCGCGCAAGCGCAGGGCCACTCGTTGTGTGAAATCTTCCGTTTCGAGCAGTCCGCGGGCCGGCGGGACTGTGACGCGATGATCGCCTCCTTGTTGCGCGAGAAACGGGTGCTCAATGGCACGACAACGTGGAACCTGAGCAATGCAGCCGGCGAAACGCGGGTGGTGCAATACACCGCGGCACCCATCTTCGAGCGGGAGGGTGGGATAGCCGGCGGGATCGTGGTCCTGCACGACGTCACCGAAGCCCGCGCCATGGAGCGCCAGCTGTCGCACCAGGCGACTCACGATGCACTCACCGGTCTGTTGAACCGGCGCGAGTTCGAGACGCGGCTGGGAGAGGCGCTGGCCGAGACAGGTAATCAGGGTCGACGACACGTGCTCTGCTACATCGACCTGGATCAGTTCAAGATCGTCAACGACACCTGTGGGCACCTTGCCGGGGACGAGTTGTTACGCCAGATCACCCGGGTGATTGGCGATTGCCTGCGCGAATCGGACACCTTTGCCCGGCTCGGGGGTGACGAGTTCGGCGCGATCTTGAAAGACTGCCCGATGAGTGTCGGTCAGGAGTTGGCGGAAGCGATTCGCGAGCAGGTGCATCGTTTTCGCTTCCCGTGGAAGGGCCGCCATTTCGCCGTGGGCAGCAGTATTGGATTGGTGGCGCTGGAATCCGGCTGCGGTGACCTGGCCGAGGTGCTGGGACAGGCGGATACCGCCTGCTATGCCGCCAAGGATCGCGGTCGTAATTGCGTGCACGTGTTCGAGCCGGACGACCGGGAACTGGCCGAGCGCAAGGGGCAGATGCAGTGGGCGTCGCGCATTCGCAGCGCGCTGGACGGCGACCGGCTGAGACTCTATTACCAGCCGATCGTGCCCACGGTGACCCCGACCGCGAAGGCCGCTCACCACGAGATTCTGGTGCGCCTGCTCGACGACGAGGACAACCTGGTCCCGCCCAGTGCCTTCATTCCTGCCGCGGAACGCTACGGATTGATGCTGGAAGTGGATCGGTGGGTGGTGCGCAATACCCTTGCCTGGATGGGTGACCGACATCGGGCCGACCCGGGTAACCCCATTGTCTGCGCAATCAACCTCTGCGGTGCCAGCCTGGGGGATGCCGGCCTGCTCGCCGAGATTCAGGTATTGCTCAATCGGCACCAGGTGCCCGGCGAGACGGTCTGTTTCGAGATTACCGAGACCAGCGCGATCGGCAATCTGCAGGCCGCCCGGCATTTTATCGACAGGCTCACGGGAGTCGGCTGCCGCTTTTCGCTGGATGACTTCGGCTCCGGCCTGTCGTCGTTCGGTTACCTGCGCAATTTGCCGGTCCACTTCGTCAAGATCGACGGCACCTTCATCCGCGAGATTGCAAACAACCCCACCGACGAGGCCATGGTCCGATCCATCCACTCCATCGCCCGCACCATGGGTCTGCAGACCATCGCCGAATTTGTCGAAAACGCCCAAGCCGTCGAACGGCTCGTCGCGATTGGTATCGACTTCGTGCAGGGCTACCACATCGGCCGCCCCCGTCCGCTGGAGCAGCTTGACTGCGTGAAATGCATGCCGCGATGAGCCTTCTGACGGTTCACGGGTTGAGCGAAGTGCCCGGCTGAAATTCAATCCACCTCAGTGGCCGGTTCTTGGTGCGGGATCGCGGTGCAGCTGGAATGATCGTGTTGACACCATCGAAGGCGACGGCGTCAGCAATCAAGGCGACAGTCTTGGGTAACCCGGCGAAAAAGCTGGTGGTCGCGCCGTCTCCTAGCGCCGTTCGGCCAGGTGGCTACGCCACGAGCCAAGCTCGGTGATATCGGTTGCACCCTGCGTGGCGATGGGTTCGGCAATGAACCCCGGCACCTCGCTCCCGTCGGCGAGCGTGAGCTTGCCGATGCCGAGCGGCGCGGGGATGCCGGCGACGAACGAGCCGAATTCGCTGGCGGGCACGTCCCACACCTCCACGTCGATCGCCGCGCCACCCTCCGTGACGCGCACCAGCCCGGGGCGCTCGGGCGGGCCGCCGGGCAGGGCGTAGAAGCGATACTCGGGGGCCGTGCGGGTGGTCTGGGCCAGCCGGCCGCGGCGCTGGGTCAGTTGCCAGTTGAGCGGCAGCCCGCTCAGGTGCGCGCCGCAGACCGCCACCGGGATGACGTGCTCGCCGCCGGCGTCGAGCGTCTCCTCGGGCAGCGGCTGGTCGGTGGCGCCGAGCCGGTCGACGCTGGCCCGCTGCAGCCGGTCGCCGAGTGCGAGCAGGTCGCGGTCGGTGAACGCCGGGGCGAACAGGGTGACGCCGAACGGCAGCCCGTCATCGCGGAATCCCGCCGGCACGGCGAGCGCGGCGAAGTCGAGCAGGTTCATGAAGTTGGTGTAGTAGCCCAGGTCGCTGTTCTTCTGCACCGGGTCGGCCTCGACCTCGTCGATGCGGTAGTGGCGCCCGGCGGTGGGCGTGACGACCAGATCCACGTCGGCCCAGACCGTTTCGGTCTGCCGCCGCAACTCGGCCAGCCGGTACTGCGCCTTGAAGGCCTCGGCGGCCCGGGGCGTGGCGCCGCCGGCGATGATCTGCCGGGTGACCGGGTGCAGGCTGTCGGCGGACTGCTCGATGAATGGCTCGATCGCGGCATAGCGCTCGGCCACCCACGGCCCCTCGTAGAGCAGGCGCGCGGCCTCGAGAAACGGGCCGAAGTCGATCTCCACGGCGGTGCCGCCCAGCGCGGCGAGGCGATCGATGGTGGTATCGAAGCGCCCCGGGTTCTCCGCATCGCCGAAGAAGGCCAACTGCTCGCGGCGGGGCACGCCAAAGCGAAAACCTGTCGCCGGGATCGCGGCGTGGCCGAACTCGGGCACCCGGTCGGGGCGGGCAAAGGCATCATCGCTATCGAAGACCGCGGCCACATCGAGCACCCGCTGGGCGTCCGGCCCGGTCAGGGCGAAGATCGAGACGGTATCGAGCGTGCGGCAGGCCGGGACCACGCCACCGGCGCTCAACAGCCCGCGGGTGGGCTTGACGCCGACGAGGTTGTTGAACATCGCCGGCACCCGGCCCGAGCCGGCGGTGTCGGTGCCCAGCGAGAAGGCCACCTGGCCGAGTGCGACGGCGACCGCCGAACCCGAGCTTGACCCGCCGGAGAGGTAATCCGGATCGAAGGCGTTGTGACAGGCGCCGTAGGGCGAGCGGGTGCCGACCAGGCCGGTGGCGAACTGGTCGAGGTTGGTCTTGCCCACCGGCACCGCCCCCGCCTCGATCAGGCGCTGGACCACGAACGCCGAACGCTCGGGCGTGTAGGCGTAGTCCGGGCAGGCGGCCGTGGTGGGCACGCCGGCGAGATCGATGTTGTCCTTGATCGCGAACGGCACCCCGTAGAGCGGCAGGTCGGCCGGATCGGCGGCCTCGAGGCGCTCGAGGTAGGGCTCGAGCTGCGCCTCGTCGAGCATGGTGATCCAGACGCGGTGTTCGTCGCCGGCACGGATGGTCTGCATCGTGGCACGCAGGTGGTCGCGCACACGCAATTGGCCGGTTCGGTACGCGGCGAGCAGGTCGGTGATGGTCGTGGCTGTCATGGTCGTTCCTGGCAAGGCCATACTGGGCATGGGGCGGGTCACTCGGCGTGGTCGAGCACGATCAGGGTCTGTCCGGGCTTGACCTGGTCGTCTTCCTTGCACAGCACGCGGGCCACCGTGCCGGCGACCTCGCTGTCGACGTGGATTTCCATCTTCATCGACTCGAGCACCAACAAGGTCTGGCCGGGTTCGATCCGGTCGCCGACGTTGACCTCGAGCTTCCAGACCACGCCGTGGACGTGCTCGGAGATGGCGGTCTGGCCATCGCCGATCTCGATGGTGTCGATGCCGGTGTCGACCGGCTCGGACTCGGATTCGTAGTTGGCCTGACCGGTGGCGATCCAGTGCTGCCGCTCGGCCTCGAAGGCGGCCTGCTGGCGGTCCTTGAAGGTGCGGATCTCCGCGGCGTGCTCTTCGAGAAAGCGGTTGTAGCGCCCCAGCGAGAAGGTGGTCTCCTCGATCTCCAGGCGCACGCCGCCGTGCGGGAAGGCATCGCGCATCCGCAGCAACTCCTCCTCGCTGACCTCGTAGTAGCGGATCTGGTCGAAAAAGCGCAGCAGCCACGGTTGTTGGAATTCGGGCGTGCGCTTGTAGCGGTTCCAGATCGGCAGCGTGCGGCCGACGAACTGGTAGCCACCCGGGCCCTCCATACCGTAGATGCACATGTACGAGCCCCCGATGCCCACCGCGTTCTCCGGCGTCCAGGTGCGCGCCGGGTTGTACTTGGTGGTTACCAGGCGGTGGCGCGGATCGACCGGGGTTGCCAGCGGTGCCGAGAGGTAGACGTCGCCCAGGCCCATGACCAGGTACGAGGCGTCATAGACGATCCGCTTGACCTCCGCCTCGCTGTCCAGCCCGTTGATCCGGCGGATGAACTCGATGTTGCGTGGGCACCAGGGCGCGTCCTTGCGCACCGATTGCATGTACTTCTCGGTGGCCAGTTGCGTCTGGCTGTCATCCCAGGCCAGCGGCAGATGGATGATCCGCGAGGGCAGCTCGGTGTCCTCGAGGCTCTTGAGCTCGTTTTCCGCCTGATCGAGGATCGCCAGCAGGCGCTCGGTGGGCAGCCGGGCCGGCTCGTAGTGGAGCTGCAGGCTGCGCACCCCCGGCGTCATCTCGACGATGCCGTCGATGCCTTGCTCGTTGAGCCACTCCAGCAGGGCCTGGACGCGAAACCGCAGCGAAAGGTCGAGCACGATCGGGCCGTACTCGACCAGCAGGTACTTGTCGCCGGCGGGGCGGTAGGTCACGCCCACCGGGTGCTCGCCGTCCTCTGCGCGGCGCTCGCGGATTATGGGGGTGGTGATCTCGGCGCGCTCGGCCTCGCGTTCGGCCGGTTCGAGCCGGTCGATCGCCTGATCCTGCTCGCGCTCGAGGCGGTTGGCCTCGGCCAGCGTGGTGGGCACGAAGCGGATGGTGTCGCCGGGCTTTAACTGGCCGAGCTTCCACAGGTCGGCGGTGACGATGGTCGCCGGGCAGACGAACCCGCCCAGGCTGGGGCCGTCCGGGCCCAGGATCACCGGCATGTCGCCGGTAAAATCGATGGTGCCGACGGCGTAGGCGTTGTCGTGGATGTTCGACGGGTGCAGGCCCGCCTCGCCGCCGTCCTCGCGGGCCCACTCGGGCTTGGGCCCGATCAGGCGCACGCCGGTGCGGCTGGAGTTGTAGTGCACCTCCCAGTCGGTGCCGAAGAACATCTCGATGTCATCGGAGGTGAAGAAGTCCGGCGCGCCGTGGGGGCCGTAGATGGTGCGGATGTCCCAGGCATTGTCGTAGTCGGGGATCGACGCGGCGGGCATGGCTTCGGGCTTGCCGGCAGTCTGCTGGCCGACATGCAGCACGTCGCCCGGCCAGAGCACGCGCCCGCCGTGGCCGCCCATCTGGCCGAGGGTGAAGGTCGAGCGGCTGCCCATGTGCAGGGGGGCGTCCAGCCCGCCGCGCAAGGCGAGATAGGCGCGTGCGCCCGTTCCTTCGACCGCGCCGACCTTGAGCATCTGGCCGCGTCGGACGCTCACCGGCTCCCAGAACGCCACGGGTTCGTCGTCGAGCGTGGTCGCCATGGTGGCGCCGGTCAGGGCGATGGTCGCATCGACGTTGAACTTGAGCGTCGGGCCGTTGACCGTTACCTCCAGGCCAGCGGCCTCCTCGGGGTTGCCGACCAGGCGGTTGGCCTGGCGGAAGGCGAGCCTGTCCATCGGGCCGGAGGGCGGCACGCCGATGTCCCAGTAGCCGACGCGGCCGGGGTAGTCCTGAATGGTGGTCTGCGTGCCGGGGCTGAGCACCTCGACGGTCGGTGCGAGGTACTCGATCCCAGCCAGGTGCGCGGTGGTGTAGTGGCCGGCCTCGAAGCCGGGATCGGTGGCCACCTGGCGCAGGTAGAGCCGGTTGGTCTCCAGTCCGTGGATGGCGGTCTGGTCGAGCGCCTCGCGCAATCGGCGAAGGGCGTCCTCCCGGTTGGGGGCTCGGACGATCAGCTTGGCGAGCATCGGGTCGTAGAAGGGCGAGATCTCCGTGCCGCTTTCCACCCAGGTCTCGATGCGGGTATCCGCGGGCCAGCGCACATCGGTGAGCAGGCCGGTGGAGGGCTGGAAGTTCTTGCCGGGGTCTTCGGCGTACAGGCGGACCTGGATCGAGTGGCCCTCGATGCCCGCCGGGCGCAGGGTCTCGAGGTCCGGCAGGTCGCCGGCGGCGCCGCGTACCATCCACTCGACCAGGTCCACGCCGGTGACCTCCTCGGTCACGCCGTGCTCCACCTGCAGGCGGGTGTTGACCTCGAGGAAGTAGAAGCGCCCGGTGTCGTCGTCGAGGATGTACTCCACCGTACCGGCCGAGCGGTAGTTCACGCCGCGACCGAGCGCCTCGGCCGCGGTCTGGAGCTCCTGGCGGACATCCTCGGGCAGGTTGGGCGCCGGGGTCTCCTCGACCACCTTCTGGTTGCGCCGCTGCAGCGAGCAGTCGCGCTCGCCCAGCGCGATCACCTGGCCCTTGCCGTCGCCGAAAATCTGCACCTCGACGTGACGGGCGTGGCGGACAAACTTCTCCAGAAAGAGGCCGCTGTCGGAGAAGTTGCTCTGTGACAGGCGACGCACGCTCTCGAAGGCGTCATCGAGCTCGGTGGCGTTTTCGCACAGGCGCATGCCGATGCCGCCGCCCCCGGCAGTGCTCTTGAGCATGACCGGATAGCCGATGCGCTCGGCCTGCTCTTTGGCCTGTTCGATGTCGTCCAGCAGGCCGGTGCCCGGCAGCATCGGCACGTCGGCGGCCTCGGCCAGGGCGCGGGCGGTGTGCTTGAGGCCGAATTCGCGCATCTGGCGCGAGGTCGGGCCGATAAAGGCGATGCCGGCCGCCTCGCAGGCCTCCGCGAACGCGGCGTTCTCCGAGAGAAAGCCGTAGCCGGGATGCACCGCCTGGGCGCCGGTCTCGCGGGCGACCTCGAGGATGCGCTCGGCGTTCAGGTAGGAGGCGGAGGCCGCCGCCGCGCCGATGCAGACGGCCTCGTCGGCCTGGCGGACGTGCAGGGCATGACGATCCTGCTCGCTGTAGACCGCCACCGAGCGCACACCGAGGCGCTTGAGCGTGCGGATGATGCGGCAGGCGATGGCGCCGCGGTTGGCGATGAGAACCTTGTCGAACATAGCGGTCTTTCCAGAGGGTGCCGGTCAGGCGGGTCGTCCCGCCGGGATGAACGTCGCCCGGGGTCGTCCCCGGCGCGGGCGCGGTCGGCCGGGATCAGTCCCAGACCAGCATCTCGACCGGGGTGGGGTTGTAGGCATTGCAGGGGTTGTTGAGCTGCGGGCAGTTGGACACCAGCACGATCACGTCCATCTCCGCGCGCATCTCGACATACTTGCCCGCATCCGAGATGCCGTCCTCGAAGGTCAGGCCGCCGTCGGGGGTCAGGGGCACGTTCATGAAGAAGTTGATGTTGGGCACGACATCGCGCTTGGTCAGGCCGTAGTGGCTCTCGGCGATCGCGGTCAGGAAGCTGTCGCGGCAGTTGTGCATCGGCTTTTTGTCCAGCGCGTAGCGCACCTGGTTGGACTCGGCCGAGCAGGCGCCGCCGAGGGTGTCGTGACGACCGCAGGTGTCCGCGGTGATCGTCAGCATCGGGTTGCCCTCGTTGGACATCAGCGTCGAGCCGGTGGTCAGGTAGGCGTTGCCCTGGGCGCGGATGGTGTCGATCGCGCTGTAGTGCTCCTCGGTGGGCCGCTCGAGGCTGTAGAAGATCGTGTCGGCGGCCTGGTTGCCCTCGAGATCGAGGATGCGGAAGGTCTGGCCCTCCTTGACCTCGTGGATCCAGGGCGAGCCGGCCGGGACTACCTCGCGGTAGACCGCCTTGGCCGGATCGAGCGGGCTTTCCACCAGTGTCTGGCTGCTCATGAGTAGGCCTCCTGGCAGTTGTGGATCGCGGTGTTGGCGTAGGCGCGCGCGTTCTCGGGGCGGAAATTGACGCAGTAGTCGTAGGCCGGCACCACGGGATCGGAGCGGTAGATGACCAAATCGATCTCGCCGGGCTGGTACTCGGGGTCGGGGTCCATCGGGTGCGGGGCGGTGTTGAGCACCACCAGCGTGTCCATCTCCGCGCGCAGGTCGACGTGTGCGCCGGGCTGGCGGTGCTCGGCGTCGAACACCAGCGCACCGTCCGCCTCGGCGTGGACCTTGCTGAAGAAATTGAGGTTGGGCACCAGATCCCGCCGCCCCAGGTTCCATTTCGCAAGCTCGATCAGGAACAGCTCGCGGCCACTGCGGTAGAAGTCGTTGCCGTATTCCTGATAGCCGTGCTCGCCGTATTTCTCGCGCACCATGGCCGCGTCGCTGATGCCGCCGATGGTGTCGTGCCAGCCGACGCTGTCTTCGACGATCGACATCATCACGTGCCCCATGTCGGAGTAGAGCATGTGGCCGTGTGTCAGCTTCGAGGTGTGCTGGCCCTTGAGCGTGTCCGGGGCGTTGTAGCGCTCCAGCGGGTTGGCCGGGTTGTACAGCAGAGTGGAGACATTGGCGCGCCCCTGCCGGTCGACCAGGCGCAGCGTGAAGCCGCGCTTTACTACCTGCGACCAGTAGCGTGCGCCGGGCAGTGTGTCCCGGTAAACGATCGGCGCGTTGAATTCGGGTGTGGTGTTCATCCTTCCTCCTCGGGTGTGGACGGATCGGTTTCCATACGGGTTTCGACACCCACTCGCTGGCCCACGGCGCGATAGACCGACGGGTGCGGGGTCGTATGGGATAGCGGAATGTCGTAGGTGATGTTGGCCCCGTAGGCGCCGGGGGCCTGGGGGTCGTGGCGGACCTTGTCGAACACCAGCAGGCGGCTGCCCAGCTCGAAGGCCTCCTTGAGGTCGTGGGTGACCATGAAGATGGTCAGGCCCTGGCGCTGCCACAGCTCGCGCACCAGCTCGTGCATGTCCCGGCGGATGCCGGGGTCGAGCGCACCGAAGGGCTCGTCGAGCAGCAGGATCTTGGGATCCTTCATCAGGGCCTGGGCGATCGCCAGGCGTTGCTGCATGCCGCCGGAAAGCTCGCTGGGGTACTTGTCGGCCGCCTGCGCGAGCCCGACGGATTCGAGCATTTGCCGCGCCCGTTCCCGGGCCTCGCGCCGGCGCCGGCCGAACAGCCGCCCGCTCAGCCAGGCGGCGCCCAGTTCCTCGGCGACCAGCACGTTGCCCAGCGCGGTCAGGTGCGGGAACACCGAGTACTTCTGGAACACCACGCCGCGGTCGGGACCGGGCTCGTCGGGCATCGGGGCGCCGTCGAGCTCCATCTCGCCGCGGGTGGCGCTCTCCTGGCCGAGCAACATGCGCAGGAAGGTGCTCTTGCCGCAGCCGGAGGCGCCGACGATGGTGACGAACTCGCCGGAGTCGACGTGCAGGTTGATGTTCTCCAGGACCACGTCGTGGCCGTATTCCTTCCAGACGTTCTTGAGCGTGACGGTGCTCATCAGGACCTCCGTGCCCGGTACCAGGGGAAGACCACCCGGACGATCAGGCGCAGGATCACGTCGGCGAGGAAGGCCAGCAGCGTGATCCAGGCCACGTAGGGCAGGATCAGTTCCATGTCGAGATAGCGACGTACCAGGAAGATGCGATAGCCCAGCCCCTCGGTGGCGGCGATCGCCTCCGAGGCGATCAGGAACAGCCAGGCCGAGCCCAGCGCCAGGCGCGTGGCATCGAGCAGGCGCGGCATCACCTGGGGCAGTACCAGCCGCAGGATGATCTGCCAGGTGCTCGCGCCCAGGGTCTGCGCCTTCACCAGCAGCTCGCGGGGGAGTTCCTCCACGCGCTGCTGGATGTCGCGCATGATGAAAGGGGCGATCCCGAACACGATCAGTGCCACCTTGGCGACCTCGCCGACGCCCAGGGCGATGAAGAGGATCGGCAGCATGGCGAGCGGCGGGATCATTGAGAGGACCGAGACAAACGGCGAGAAGGTCCGGTTGGCGTAGGGGATCAACCCGGTGAGCACGCCGACGACCAGGCCGATGGCCATGGCGATGCCCACCCCGAGGGCGAGCCGGGTGAGGCTGGCTGCCGTGTCCACCCACAGGGTGAGCTCGCCGCTGCGCCGGTTGGGTTCGGTGGCGACCTGGGCGAAGGTGTCGGCCATCGCCGCAAGCGATGGCAGCAGCGGGTCATTCGGGTTCTCTGCCAGACGCGTGGCGGAGGCCGAGACATAGACCAGCAGCACTAGCACGAACGGAAGCAGGCCGAGGGCGAGTCGCCAGGGGGCACCAGGGGTCTGATTGATCAAACGCTTCATGGGTCAGTCCGTTTGGCTCGGTGGGGGTCCCGGGCGGGCGCGAGGCCCGACCCGGGGTCGACGGGCTCGTATCAGAGCTCGCCGTCACGCGCCATGCGCATGTAGTCGGCGTTGAAACGGAACTTGACGTTGGACTCGCTGCCCAGCACCGAGCCGTCGGCGAACTCGATGCCGACAAAGTCCGGGCTGTCGGCACGCTCGCCCAGCAGGCCGTGGTCGAAGGCGAACAGGCGGACGTTGTCCATGGTCTCCTTGGGCGTGTCGCTCTCCAGGAAGGCCACGGCCTTGGCCGGCTCGTAGAACATGCTGGTGGAGGCGAGTTGGGCCTCGTAGCCGGCGAGATCGGTGCCGGCGGTCTCGGCCATCACGGTGCGTGCCTCGACGGCCGCCTCGTCATCGCCCTGCATGGCCTCCATGATCTCGTACCAGGCACCGGTGAGTGCCTTGCCGAGCTTGGGGTTGTCCGCGAGGGTCTCGGTGTTGACCACCAGCAGGTCCATGATCTCGCCCGGGATCTGCGAGGAATCGAACACCACGCTGGCATCATCGCGTTTCTTGAGCTCGCCGAGTTGCGGGTTCCAGGTGACCACGGCCTCGACGTCGGACGAGGAGAAGGCGGCGACGATGTCGGCATCCGAGGTGTTGACCACCTCGACGTCGCGCTCGCTCATGTTGACCGACTCCAGCGCTCGGGCCAGCAGGTAGTGGGACACGGACAGTTCGACCAGGTGAACCGGCAGCCCCTTGATGTCCTCGAGGCTGTCGCTGCCCTTGAGCACGACGCCGTCGTTGCCGTTGGAGAAATCGCCCATGATCAGGGCGGTGGAGTCGACGCCACCGGCGGCCGGGATGGTGAGCGCATCCATGTTGGTGACGGTCACGCCGTCGTAGGAGCCGGCGGTGTAGAGGTTGATCGACTCGATGTAGTCATTGATCTGGACCACATCGATCTCGATGTCGTACTTGTCGGCCCACTTGTCGACGATGCCTTCGGCCTCGCCGTAGCCCCAGGGCATCCAGCCCACGTAGATGCTCCAGGCAATCTGGAATTGATCCTTTTCCTCGGCCACGGCCGGGGTCGACGTGATACCGGCCGCCGTCATCAATGACAGGCTCGCGGCGACGACGTGGGTACGCAGTTTGTGCTTGAAAATGGGCATGGCGTTCTCTCCTCAGGGTTTCACGGACGCAACGCAGGAGCTCACGATCGGTCTCCCGGGCTTTTGTCCCGCCGTGTAACCCCTCGGTAGAGGTCGGCAACTCTCGGACCAGTCATCCACCGCGTGGATCGGAACCCTAGTTGCCCATTTCTCAGCCAGTGATGAAGGGTGCCCGCTTAATCTTCGTGGCTCCCTGCGTTCTCCCAACGTGGTGCAGGGATAGTGCCAATACGAAATAGAGGAAAATCGCACATAAAAACAATGACATGGCCTTTGTGGTGACGTTGCCCCATCCAAGCGAGTGCGTCATTCCGGTGCAGGGTTGGGGGCGGCGCGCGCCACGTTGGTGCGAGTCTGGATCACGGGGAAGTGGGGTCGAAGTGCCCGCTGCTCGACATTGACCGCTGGGGTTCGGCCTCGGATAGGAGCCGTCGCACAGGCTTGGCACCGAGACGGTCAGGCCGCTGATGTCTTCCAGGTGGCCGCCCAGTCATCTAGGGTGCCGAGCCCCGTGCAAGCGTGCGTGAAGCATTGTTTCAACCGGTGCGGGAGTGTCTGGCAAAACCGGGGGTGATTCAGTTTCAGCCAGCGAACGGGTGTCCAGAAAGCCGAGACCAATCCCGCTCCAGGAGGGTGGAGGAGATACGTACGCGATGGGTCCAGATCGCTTTCTGATGAGTGGGAACATGTCTCAGAATTGGTACCCCATAATCGCCATCGCCCCATGATCGACCTCCCCACCGGTCTGGTTGGGGGCATTTTCCATCCGCATGGCGTGGATGCCCAGCAGGGTCTTCTTGCCCAGGCGCTGTCGGTAGCCGATCTCGTAGTTGGTCGGTGTGTCGGCGGCCGAGAGGGCGATGGACTCGTGTCGGTAGATCACGTCGCCTCCGGGGGTGCGGTCGGCCGCGAGCTTCAGCCGGGCGGTGCCACCGGACAGGTGCATGGGCTGGCTGGCGACAAAGGCGATTCGCTTACGGCCCTGGTCAAAGCCGTAGGACGCGCCGAGGGCGAGCTGCCTGACGTCGGCATCGAGACGGGTTATCAGGCTGCGCTCGAAGCTCGCGCTGGCTCGGCCGGTCTGGTAGCTGGCAAAGGCGGAGAAACCGCCCAGCCGGGCGTTAATCCCCAACTGCAGCAGTCCCATGTCCGATCCCGACTGGGTGGAGAGACCGCCCATGCCGCTCATGCCGAGAAAGCCCGCGCTTTCCTCGAGCCGCGCGTAGCCGGCAGTCAGGTCGATACCGTCGACCAGCTCGGCCTTGAGGCCCACGGCAGCGTTGCTGATCCGGTTGCTGGTCCCATTCGGGTCGAGCGACAGGCGTTTTTCGCCCTGCCAGTACCGCGAGGTGATCGACAGGCGCGGCGCGATGGGTAATTGCGCGCTCATGCCGTTGGCCGAGTCGATCTGGTTCGCCATCGGGGTATTGCCGGCATAGGAGATCATTGCCATGCCGGCCATGCCGCTCGAATCCGGTGCCGAGGCGCCGTTGCCGAAATGGTAGGCCTCCAGTTGCATGCCGCGGGCGCTTGTGTCGGTGCCCAACGCGGCGAGGTTGACGCGTCCCTGGGCATCCACGCCCACCCGCTGGATGGTGCCGGTGGCCTCGTCGCGATGTTCCGCGCGCCCGGTCAGTCCCGTGGCGAGGAACTCGCTCATCCGATAGCCGAGGCCCTGGGTCGGGTCGCTCGCCGATCGCACCCTGCCGGAGAGGTCGGCGGTGTAGTTGCGCCCCAATTCATCGAATACCTCGACGCGGGAGGCGGCGATGGCGATGCGTTCGGCGGTGTCGCCCAGACCGGCCGGTAGGATCAACCCGGAAGTCGAGACCGACGAGCCCGCTGGCGGGTCGTCGCCGTCCGGCACGCTGGCGGCGGTGGCCACGGACAGGACGCCTTCAGGGGCGAGCGCGGCCTCGACGTCCAGCCGGCCCTGCCCGTAGGTGTAGAGACCGCAGTCGACGTTGCTGGATGTGCCGCAGGAGGTGTCGCCGTAGTTGTCGCGGCCCACGGCGTTGTAATTGGCGAACTCGCGCTCGGTGGTGTCGAGCAGGCGCTGCGCGGCCTGTTTGGGCGTGAAGTGATCCCACTTGGACAGGATGGTGGCCATGGCCGCGGAGACGAGCGGGGCGGCAAAAGAGGTGCCCTGGGCCGTGCCGTAGGCGTCCGGGCTATCGTTCGCGATCGCTACCGTGTGAAAGTCCTGGGTGACCAGGAAACGGCTTTGAATCAGCGGGTTGTCGCCGGCGAAGTTGGAGTAGCTGGCCAGCTGGTCATCGGTCAGGGCGCCGACGACCAGGTATTGGTCGACCAACGTGTTCGCTTCGTTCCAGTCCACATTCCAGCTTGAGCCGACCTTCTCCGAGTAACTGGCGCTGTCATTGCCGGCCGAGGAAACCAGCACGGCACCGGAGTCGACGAACGTGTCGATCTGCTGGTGCTCGGTGGACGTGGTCGGGTAAGACTGCCGGGCGAGCACCGCATCGAAGGAATAGCTTAGGTTAGCGACGCGGTCGCCGTTATCGACCAGATCGCTCATCGCCTGAGGAATCGAGCTAACGGCTGCATCACCGTCGGGATCGTCGGAAACATCGTAGATGCCTAGCTGAGCGTTGCCTGAGTAGGCCAGCGTCTTTCCCGCGATCAGCGAGGCGACGGCCGTGCCGTGGCCGCTCTCGTCGCTGACGTCGTTGGAGGCGGAGCCCGTCGAGTCCGTGGTTGAGGCGACGATCGGTTGGCCGACCGGGTTGTCGCCCTGGAATTCATCGTGATCCAGGTCCAGACCGGTGTCGATCACGGCGACCACTTCCGAGGGGTTGCTGACGCCGGAGTTGCTCACGGTGATGGTGTCCGCCGGCTGGATCGCGGTGAAGGTGTAGCTGCCGGTGTTCGTGCCATCCGGTGGCGGGGCCGAGCCCCCACCGCCACCGCCGCACGCGGCCAGTAACAGGGCCGCAATCGCCAACGTTCCCGTCAGGGCGAGGTTTCTGACGAGCATCACGGCTGCCCCGGCCGCGCGGGAGCGAGGTCTTTTGGAACACAGCGGTTGGCATCGAGCACGAACTGGCCATCGCCCGTGCGGTACCAGATGCCCGAGTCGACCAGGATGCCCTGGCGCTGGGGTCTTTTGCTAAACATGGTGCAACCTCGGTTATCCACGCCCACGGGCACGAACAGGATTGACGCGTCGGCGGCAAGCACACCGTTGAGCTGACCGTAGGACGGGTCGGCGACAGAGGAACCGGGGGCAGCGCAGGCGGCCAGGATGAGCGGTGTGGCCAGCGAGACCAGGGTGCGAAACGGCTTTAGGAACATGGCAGGGCCCTCCATTGACGCGGTTCGCCAGGCCGATGGGATGTCCTGTCGACGAAGTTGACCGAAAAGGCGATTGACAAGCATTTGCATTTCCACCTAGGGCCTAGTCTAACTTGGTCGTGGGATTTTACCTGTCGTTTTTGGCATTCCTTGTCCGTGGTGACGGGCGGGCCTCGGCCTCGCCATGGATAGCGGGGCGGTTTGGCGAGCCGCGCGTCAGGACTGAGCCAATTGCACGCGATTCCGTCCGGCCTTCTTTGCCTCGTAGAGGGCTTCGTCGGCTCGGGCTTCGAGTGTCTTGGTGGTTAATCCGTCGTGCATCTCGGCGACGCCGACACTCACGGTCACCGTCCCGACATCCTTGAAGGGCGAGTCGGCGACTGCCGCGCGGATGCGTTCGGCCAATTTCATCGCGCCGCTCAACGGCGTATGGGTGGCGACGACGAGGAATTCCTCCCCGCCCCAGCGGCCCAGTTCAGGGAGAGCAGGGTCTCGCGGTCGTACCCGTAGAACGAGACGGCCGCCGGGTTGGCATCGATGATCTGACCGGAATCCGCGGCGATCAGGAGCTTGGGCGCGGCGTTGCGAACGAACATCTCCTCGAAGAGGTCGTCCGCTCGTGTTCGCTCCGAGGCCAGGGCGGCTTCCAGTTGGCGGATGCGGTTTTCCGGTGTCTGCACGGGCTCTCCTGACGGTGCGGATCAGTGAGTCGGGGTCATCCAATCAGAACACCTCGCCCCGGAACGAAACCGGAGGACCCTCAACGCACAACACATGCGGCTGGGGCTCCCGAATGATGCCGTCGGCTTGAACCCAGGTTTCGTTCAGCATGTGGCATCAACGCTCGCGGGCCATTGCCTTGGTGACCACAGGCTGTATGGCCGTTGTCCAGAACCGAATTCGGCGGGGACGAGTGGTAACAAAGAAATGCCCGGCAGACTAGCTGTCTGCCGGGCATTTTTTTATTCCGGTTCTATACCGGGCATTTTCTATTCATGGAACGGTGTCGTTAGAACCACATCCGTACGCCGGCAACCAACCGCAGATCCTCGGTGTCGTGACCTTCGTCGCGGGCGAGGTCGGCCGTGTCGCCCAGTTGTTTCTTCCAGCTCACACCGACGTAGGGGGCGAACTCGCGCTGGATTTCATAACGCAGGCGCAGGCCTAGCTTGACGCTGTTGATGCCCTGGCCGACGCCGAACTCCTCGACCTCCTGGAAGGCGAACGAGCTGCCGAAGCGCGGCTGCAGGACCAGGCGCTGGCTGAGCAGGAAGTCGTACTCGGCCTCGAAACCGATCGAGGCGTCGCCGTCTTCGCTGACCCGCAGGCTGGTATCGATTTCGAACCAGTAGGGCGCCAGTCCCTCCAGGCCCACCACGGCAAAGCCGCGATCGTGGTTCGGGCCGGGGCCGTATTCAAGTTGATAACCGACGCCGGCCTGCACGGACCAGTAGGGGGCGATCAGGCGGCCGTAGAGGAGGTCGAGTGCTTCGATCTCGCCACCGTCGCCGCCGGAGACGACGTGTTCGCCTTCGCCCTTGACCACGAGTCGGTTGGTGTCGCCGCCGTACCAGCCCTTGAACTCCCAGTCGACGCTGTCCTCGTCGTCACCGGCGGCGTATTCCAGCCGGTCGAAGAGAAAACGACCGTGCGGCGCGTCACCCATGGGGGGTGCCCAGCCCTTATCCCTGGCGAAGGACGCCTGGCCATCGGCCATCGCGCTCAGGGGCATGATGGCCAGCATGCTCGCGGTCAGCAGGCCGCCGACGGTTTTGGAAAGGTGTCGGTTTGAGATCATCAATCTTGCTCCTCTGAAACGTTAGGCGACGGATACGACGCGGAACATGCCTGCTTCCATGTGATAAAGCAGGTGGCAATGGAACGCCCAGTCGCCCGGGGCATCGGCGGTGATGCGCGCGGAGATCATTTCGCCGGGCTTCACGGAGATTGTGTGCTTGCGGGGGCGGAGGTCGCCGTGCTGATTTTCCATCTCCATCCACATCCCGTGCAGGTGGATCGGGTGGTCCATCATGGTGTCGTTCACCAGGATCAGGCGCAGCCGTTCCCCGTGATGGAACTGGATCGGTCCGTCCACCTCCGTGAACTTCTCGCCGTCGAACGACCACATGTACCGCTCCATGTTGCCGGTCAGGTGAAGCTCGATCTCCCGTTCCGGCTCGCGTGGGTCGGGCCACGGGGCCAGTGCCTTCAGATCGTTGTAGACGAGCACCTTGTGGTCGGGCGTGCTTTTCAGGCCGATACCCGGGTCGTCCATGCGGTTGCCGGGACTCCTGGCAACCATCGCCGCGCCCGGGCCGTGATCGTCCGGGCCGTGCGAGATGTTGCGGTCGGCCAACGGCCAGGGCACTTGCTTGTTCGGGTCGCTCGCGGCCATGTTCATCCCGGCGTGGCTGCTGTCATCGGCGCCCATGGCCATTCCGCCGGACGTGGAGCCTTGATCGTCCATGGTCGGCTTGCTGTTCATACCCTTGGACTTGTCGTTCATGGACATGTCCATCTTGCCGCTCTTGGCCTTGGATTTGTCGTCCATGGCCATGCTGTCCCCGCTCATGTTCATGCCGCCCATGTCCATGTCGTCCATGTCCATGCCCATGGCTTCCATCCCGCGGGAGGGCATGGGACGCAGTTCGGGGATCTCGGCGGTCATTCCGACCGAGGTGGCGAGCGTGCCGGCGGCAAAGCCGCTGCGGTCCATGGACTCGGCGAAGAGGGTGTAGGCCTGGTCGTCCGTCGGCTCGACGATCACGTCGTAGATCTCGGCCACGCCGATACGGAACTCGTCGATCGGAACGGGCTCGATGTTTTGGCCGTCGGCCTGGACCACGGTCATCTTCAGGCCGGGGATGCGCACGTCGAAGAAGGTCATTGCCGAGGCGTTGATCACCCGCAAGCGCACTTTCTCGCCGGGTTGGAACAGGCCCGTCCAGTTCTCACTGGGCGACCGGCCATTGACCAGGTAGGTGTACGTGCTGCCCGTCACGTCGAGCAGGTCCCGCGAGCTCATGCGCATCTCGCCCCACATCTGGCGCTCGCGCATGGTCTGGGCCCAGCCCTTGGTCTGGATGTCCTCGAGCAGGTCTTCGACCGTGCGCTTCTGGTAGTTGTAATGGCCCTCGGACACCTTGAGGTTGCGGAACACCTCGTGCGGATCCTCGAAGGTCCAGTCCGACAGCACGACCGCGTAGTCGCGGTCGTAGTCGAACGGCTCGGGTTCGGCCGGCTCGACGATCAATGGACCGTAATGCCCCAGTTGTTCCTGAAGGCCGGAGTGACTGTGGTACCAGTAGGTGCCGCTCTGCTTGAGGGGGTAGTTGTATTCGAAGGTGTCGTTCGGGGGGATGCCCTCGAAACCCACGCCGGGTACACCGTCCATCTGGAACGGCAGCAGGATTCCGTGCCAGTGGATCGACGTCCACTCATCCAGGTTGTTCTGCACCCGGATCCGGACGTTACGGCCCTCGCGCATGCGGATGGCCGGCCCCGGAATGGTGCCGTTGATGGTGATGGGGTTGGCGGGTTTGCCGTCAATCTCCATCGGGGTGCGATCGATGACCAGGTGGAAGACGTCGGTGTCGCCTTCGACCAGTCGTTCGGCGTCGTGGTTGCCGCTTTGCGGCCAACCGAGGGCGGGGCGCAACCCGCTATAGCCATACAGCGCCGCCAGGACGCTCATGGAAGTCAGGTTTCGCAGGAATCGGCGCCGTGAGTGGCCTGTTCCGGTCAGGGTTTCGTATTGGTCCATCTTCATCTCCCTCCGTCGTACGGAAAGCGTGTTTCGTTCGGTTCGGGCGTGGTGGCCCCACGTGTTCAAATCGGGTTTAAGGCGTCGCCCGGACGTCGATCGTCCCCTGCATGCCGGCTTCGAGATGCCCCGGTATCAGACAGGCGAAATCCACCTGGCCCGGCGAGTCGAAATGCCAGACGATCTCCCCTGTCTCGCCGGCATCTAGACGAACCATGTTGGGCTCGTCGTGGGCCATGCCTGGCTGTTGGCGCATCTGCTCGGCGTGCGCCTTTAGTTCGTCGAGCGAGCCGATCACCATTTCGTGGGGTTGATCACCGACGTTCTTCACGATGAACCGGACGGTCTGGCCGGCCTTTACCTCAATGTGATTCGGGGAGAAGCGCATCCCGTCGGTCATCGTCACCTCGATGGTCCGGTCGGCCTGGGCCGATTGCTCCGACTCGGCGGCTGCCTCGTGACCAGTCATCGATTGCCCGCCCGCATGATTTCCGGCCGCACCGGCCGCGAGTGGGAAGAGGGCACATGCAATCAGGGCGTGTCTTATTTTCATCGGTTAATGCCTCGCGATTCGGATTCTGTCTGAGATGGCGTTTCGCCTTGGAACACCAGCGACTTTACTTATCGGTCCTGTCCTCGACCTGACGATCAGATTACGTTTTTGTCAGGTGGGTTTTCGGGTGCATATGCCCAGATGGTGGCAGCGCTGGGACTGCCGGGGAAAAGAGCGCATCTCTTCTGAAAATAGCACGTTGCTTGGAATGGGAATGGGAATGGGAATGGCCGAATGCGGCTTCTATGGTTCCGCTTGTGTGGGCCGATCACGGAGTTTTGTTGTGGATATGGTCGGATCTGCTGACGAGTCCCCTTACATGGCCCCGCGACGGATCACTAAGCCATTTTGGCTCGCGCGAGAGCAACGCGCCGGCGGCAGAAATGTCAGGGCATCACGGCCATTTGGTGGGCTTCGCCCCCCGGCAGGTCGATCGTGTCTACTAGCTTCATGGTCTTCTGATCGACAACCCATATGATCGGCTGGCTGCTGCTGGAGACGTAGACCTTGCCGGTGCCGTGAATGGTGTCGAGGTGGTACGGGGCGGGGGATAGTTTCAAGGTTTGGCGCTCGCCAGTGGTCGGGTTGAGCGCGACCAGCTTATCCTCGCTCATGGCGCTGGCGAACAGTGTTTTTCCATCATCACCGATGTCCAATCCGTGCAGGCCGTCACCTATACGGAAGGACTCGGTCACCTTCCCTGAATCCACCGAGACTGCCGAGACCGTGCCGGCACGGGGATTGGTTGCGTAGAGCGTCTGACCGTCCGCCGACAGCACCAGATGCTCAGGAGAAGGCCCGCCCTCGAGTGTGCGCGAGACGGTCCAGTTGGTTAAGTCGATTTCACTGATGGTGCCGTTCCCGCTGTTGCTCACGAAGGCGGATTCCCCGTCCGGCGCCATCAGCGTGTAATTCGGCGCCGGCCCCGTCTGGATGGTTTCGATCACCTGGTTGTCGTGCATATCCACAACGCTGATCCCCCCCCGGGTCGGATGCGTGGAGACCACGTAGCGGCCATCGAGAGTGATCGCTTCGTGATGGGTCCAGCCGGCCACCGGGATGGTCATCATTACATGCCCGTGGGTGGGGTGGATTAGGTAGAGCTTGCTGTTGGGCGTCTCGGCATCCTCGCCTTCGGCCAGCGGCCGTTCGGACAGGCTGCCGGCCACCAGGTATTCGCCGTCAGGGGTTGCCACAAGCCCGTGGGGGTTCTTAAGCCCGGTATAGGTGGCAGTGATCTCGTTGGTGGCGGCGTCGACCGCGATGACTTCATTGCCACTACCCAAAGGTATGTAAACCGTGGGCGCCCCCTGGGCGATGCCGAACGGAAGCATGAAGGCAAGTGGAAGAAGTCGTTTGCTTAGGTTTTCAGGGGACATTCGAGGGCCTCTTTACGTCGGGGCGGGAGCGTGGGCCGCTGTCCGCACTTTGTCTTTTTAAATGGTCATGATCATGAAGTCCGTACTCAGCAGGTGGCGGTTGCGATGGTGATGGGAGCCATCGCAACCGGGAAACGGGAGTTGAGTCGTTCGGGCGACCTATTTCAGATCGCGCTTCATGCGGTCGTAAGTCTTTTCGTCGATTTCGCCATTCGCATAGCGGCGATCAAGAATCTCTCTGGCGCTGGAAGGTTCTGACGAACGATCTCGTCTCGAGATGACGAGAACCAGCCAGACGATGGCGGCGATAAAGAGAGG